>NZ_BAABEV010000009.1:0-225473 GCF_039540335.1 Actinomadura verrucosospora
GGTAGGCCCGCGCCCTGATCCACACGTCCGCGACCCGGTCCCGCAGCGCCTGGACTGGAAGCCCTGCGGCGACGCCGCGACCCCGGCCCTGCAGTGCGCGATGCTGGAGGTGCCCCTCGACCACGCCCGCCCGGACGGGCGCACGGTCAGGATCGCGCTGAACCGGCTCCCGGCCACCGCGCCCCCGGGCGAGCGGCAGGGGCCGATGCTGCTCAACCCGGGCGGGCCCGGAATCAGCGGGCTGTGGATGGCGAGCTGGATCCCCTCCAGGCTGCCGCCCGACGTCGCCGCCTCCTACGACTGGATCGGCTTCGACCTGCGCGGTTCCCAGCACAGCGAGCCGCGCATGTCCTGCGACCCGCACTACTTCGACGGCCCGCGGCCCGACTTCCAGGTCGACCAGGGCACCACGGAGGCGTGGCTGGCGAAGGCGGCGGGCTACGTCGCGAACTGCACCGAGAAGCACTCCCGGCTTCTGCCGCACCTGTCGACGGTCGACCACGTCCGGGACATGGAGTCGATCCGCCGGGCGCTCGGCGCCGAGAAGATCAACTTCTTCGGATGGTCGTACGGCACCACGCTCGGCTCGACGTACGCCCAGTTCTACCCGGGGCACGTCCGCCGCTTCGTCCTGGACAGCATCGTCGGGCCGTCCGTCTCCTGGTACGACCACAACGTCCTCCAGGACCTGCAGCACGAGAAGCGGTTCAAGGCGTTCACCGCGTGGGTCGCCAAGGCCGACGGCGTCTACCACCTCGGCACCGACCCCGCCGGGGTCGAGGCCAAGTGGTACGCCATGCGCACCCGCCTGCGCGAGCACCCCGTCGGCCGGATCGGGCCCGACGAGTTCGACGACACGCAGGTCGCGGGCGGCTACGACGTCCTCCGGTGGCCCCGGCTCGCGACGGTGCTGGCGGCGTACACCAACTCGGGCGACACCGCGCCCCTCGTCACCGCGTACGAGCGCTACGCGGCGCCGGACCCGGCGGACGACTCCTTCGACCTCTACAACGCCGTGATGTGCAGCGACAGCAAGTGGCCGCGCGACTTCCGGTACTGGCGCAAGGACCAGGCGAAGGTCAACGAGAAGGCGCCCTTCTACACCTACAACAACATGTGGTTCAACGCGGGCTGCCTGACCTGGCCCGTCAAGGCGGGGCACCGGCCCAGGATCACCGGGAAGGGACTGCCGCCCCTGCTGCTGTTCCAGGCGACGGACGACCCGGCGACACCGTACGAAGGCGGCCTCGACATGGCGCGGGCCCTGCCGAGCGCACGCCTCGTCGTGGAGAGGGGCGGCGGCAGCCACGCCATCACGTTCGCGGGCAACACATGCCTCGACGACCTCCTGGTCGACTATCTCCGCGGCGGAAAGGTGCCGCCGGACCGCGGCCTGGTAGACCGCACCTGCGCCAAGAACCCTGACCCGGCGCCGGTCTGGGTCACGCCCGCCCCGGCCGTGGCCTCGGGCACGCAGGCGACCGCCGTTCCGCGCCAGTTCGTGAGGTGACGCGGGCCCCGGCCGCCGCGCGGCGCTACCGTCCCGTTCGGTCAGCGCCCGCCGGCGGCCGGGGCCTCCACGAGCAGTCGGACGGGGCCGAAGAGGCCCGAGACTCGCTGGCCCTGAAAGACGAAATGCGTGGGGCTGACCTCGTCGAGGTAGGGCGCGAGGGTTCCGCAGACGAGGATCTCGATCTCGTTGTCGCCTTCGCGCAGGGCCGCTCCGATGTCGAAGCGGTACGGGGCGCAGATGCGCACCCCGGCCGGGTCGCCGTTGACGGTGACTTCGGCGGTGCCGCGCACCCGTCCGAGGTCGAGCGTGACCGCGCCCGCGGGCATGGTGAGGCGGAACGAGCGCCGGTAGCGGACGGCGCCGCTGTAGCCGGCGAGTCCCGCGTCCTCCCAGTCGCCCAGCCCGATGGTTCCGCGACCCACGGTGAAGCGCACCGGCCCCGCGAGCGCCGCGCCCGCCCGGTGACCGGGGAGGGTGCGGATCCGCAGCTCCGCCGTCCGGCCGGATGGAGCCTCCGGGCCCGGCAGCGCCATCTCGGGGGCCGGGGACAAAGGCTCCCCGTCCAGAGTCGCTTCCAGCAGTTCACCGCGGACGTCGACGGCCATACCCGTCGCCCCGGGCGGGACGGCGAAACGCAGCCTCTCCACCCGCGGTGCCGCGTCCGGCATCGCGAGCGTCGCCGGGAGGACGACGCCCGTCTCCCGGTCGTCCTCAAGCCATGCCGCGCCGGGCAGCGGATGGGGCCGCCGCCGCAGGTGCAGGGACGCCGGGTCGCCGTACTGCGCGCGTCGCGCCGCGACGGGCACCGGGGCGCCGTCGCGCGTCGCGGTCCAGCTGGCGCCGGACACGACGGGTCCGTCCACGAGGACCTCGGGAGGCGGGCCGCCTTCGGTGAGGACCAGGGCCAGGTCGCCGCCCGCCACGCGGTAGCGGCCGACGCGCGGGACCTCCTGCTCGGCGTACGGGTCGAATCCCCCCTGGCGGCCGACCTCCTCGCCGTCGACGAGGACGCGGCAGGGCGCGGCCGAGGCCACCTGGATCGTCGCGCCGTCGGCCGACTCCGGGAGCGGGACGCGGAGCGCGATCTCGGCTCCCGGCCGCGCGGGGCCCGCCGCCGTGATCCACTCCGGCCGCCGGTAGCGCTCGCGGTCGGTGACGACGGCGAGGTGGGCCCGCAGCCGGACGTCCTCGTCGGGGACCAGCCGGACCTCGACGTCATGCTCACCGGCGGGGACCGGCACCTCGGCGATCGCCAGATGGCCCCGGTCGTCCAGGGGGACGGCGGCGCCGTCCACTCGCAGCGTCTTGGCGGCCGCGGCGCCGACGGCCACGAAGCCGCCGTCACCGGGCACGGTCAGGCGGGTCCGGAACACGACCGCGTCCCCGGACCGCACCTCCCCGAAGTCGAGGAACTCCTCAGGGACGTGTCCCTTGGGGCCGAGGAAGGCGCGGTGCAAGGTGTCCTTGCGGATGCCGCGGGAGTCGGAGTACACCGAGGGCCGCCATCGCCCCTCGCTCTCCCTGGACCAGAAACCGTGCGGGCCGAACGTCGCGTGCGCCTCGGACCACGCCGGCTCCGCCTCCGGTCGGTGACTCATGGTCCAGCGTTCCAGGAGAACGTCCTGACCGGCGGGTCTGGCGAAATCGCCCCAGGCGTTGTCGAGCGTCGGAACCAGGTCCATCGTCCAGGACGTGCCGAGGTCGAGGAGGGTCTGCTGCCTCGCGGGGGCCGGATCCGGCGCCGCGACGTCCTCGCCGCCGGGGAAGAGGAGCAGCGCGGCGGGCCCGTCGTCGAACGGGACGACGATCTCGACGGACGTCCCGTCCACCGCGCGCGTCTCCAGCCGGCGCGGCGGACCCCCGAACGGGCTCGCGAGGAACGCCGGGCCGCGCACGCCCCGGACCCGCACCCGCATGTCCCGCAGGTACCGGCCGGGATCGAAGTCGTAGGTCACGTCGAGCCAGCCGAGGTCGGCCCCGCGCTCGTCGGGCCGCCCCACCGACACGCGGCTGGCCATCGACGGCGCGGCCGTCAGGAACACCAGCGTGGTGCCGTCGACCTCCCGGACGAGGGCGGGCACCGGCGCGTCCACCCGGCGGACGCCGGCGAGCGCGGCGCCGAGAGCTCCGGTGTCCGGCACGACCTCCAGCACGGCGCGGAGCCCGGCCACCGCCTCGTCCGCGCCCGGGTCGCCGACCCCGCGACGAGGCGGCGCGCCGACCGCGACGACACGGCCGCCGTCCTCGGCGAACGCGGTGAGCCTGCGGGCCGTCTCCCCTTCCAGTACCGCGCAGGACGGGAGGAGGACGACGCCGTACGACTCGTCCGCGACGTCCAGCCGTCCTTCGGCGACCCTGGCACGCTGCACGGAGTCGTCGTCCACCACGTCGGCGTCGATCCCCAGCTGGTCGAGCACGCCGGGCACCATCCGGAACCAGGCCATGTCGCCGACCAGTTCCCGGTAGGTCTCCTGCGCCAGCACGGCGTCCGGGTCCACGCCGTCGAGCCGCGTCCCGGCCTGCGCGGTCGCGGTCGGGAACAGCACGGCCACGTCGCACACGTGCCGCCCCAGAGAGAGGGCGGCGCAGAGCCTGGCGACGGCGTCCGCGAAGACACGGTGGTGCCGCCAGTAGGGCTGACGCCAGTCGGTGGACGGCGGCGCCCACTCCCACCAGCCCGCCTTGGTCGTGTAGTAGACGGCATGCGGGTTGTAGAGGGTCGCCCCAGAGCGCAGCCACGGCAGCAGCCAGTCGAAGGTCTCCTCCAGCGTCCCGCCCCAGCCGCTGGAATGGAACGCCTCGATCCAGGTCCGGTCCCGGCCGTACAGGTGCGCGAGCGACGAGTGGACGCGGGCGTCGCCGTGGTGGTCGGACCCGGGAGCGCCGAACCAGCGGTGCGTGCGCGCGTAGTCGGCGTACAGCCTGACCCCGTCCACGGGAAGCCCGGCCCGCGCCGGGTCCTGCTGGTCGCAGCCGTGCAGCAGCCCGTACCGCTCGTGCCATTCGGCCAGCGGCCGGAAGAACGCGTCCTCGGCCAGCTCGGCGCGGGTGAGATGGTAGTCGCGGCGGATCCGGAAGGCGTCCTCGCCGCCGCTCCCCCACAGCGCCGCGAGGTGCGGTCCCAGGTCGTAGCCGCGGCGCCGCGCGAACTCGCCGGCGAACCCCTCCGACCAGGTCGGCAACGACGGCAGCTCGTCCTGGAACGACCCCACGATCACCTTGCCGAGCCGGTGCCCCAGCCGCCGCGCGAACTCGCCGTGCACGCGGTCGAGGAGCGCCGCGCACGCCTCCGCCGACAGGTAGTCGAAGCCGCGCACGTCCGCCGACCCGTCCGGCCGGAGCCAGCGCCCCGCGTACTCCGGGACGTCGCGCACCAGGCGGGCCTGCAGGTCGGCGCCGGAGAACCCGAGCTGGTCGTAGAACCACAGGGACACGCCCAGCTCGGCGGCGTCCTCGCAGACCGCGTCCAGCAGGTCCCACCACTCGGTGGAGAAGAACGGCGGATTGTCGGCGTCCGAGCCGAACATCGGACCGGACGGCGCCAGGTTCAGCACGACCAGGTTGTGGACGCCGCCCTCGGCGAACCGTTCGAGCTGGTCGCGCAGCCGCCTCCGGTCGAGCCGCTCCCCGCTCCACCACCAGATGGGCGCGGGCGAGAACGCCCGCGGCGGCACGTCCAGCACCTCCCCCAACCGCCCCGAAATTCTCATGCCCTGCTCCCTGTGAGGGGCGACCCCCCACACCCCCCGATCCGCTCCGCTCATCCCTGCTCCCTGTGGGGGGCGACCCCCCACACCCCCCGGTTCGCTCCGCTCATCCCTTGAGCCCGCTCGCAAACCCCTTGATCACATACCTCTGCAGCACCAGGAAGATCACGATGATCGGGAGGGCGGCGAGGACCAGGCCGGCGAAGACCAGGCCGTAGTCCGAGACGTACTGGCCGACGAAGGCGAAGACCCGCACCGGCACCGTCTCGCGCGCCGATCCGCCCAGGTACAGCAGCGGTGTGAAGAAGTCGTTCCAGATGAACACGGCGTTGAGGATCAGCACCGTGCCGGTGATCGGCCGCAGCAGCGGGAACACGACCCGGGTGAAGGCCTGCAGGTGGCCCGCGCCGTCGATCAGCGCCGCGTTGGCGTAGTCCCCCGGCAGCGCCCGGATGAACCCCGTGTACAGGAAGATCGTGAACGGCAGCTGGATGCCGGTGTAGAAGATGATCATCCCTTGGTAGGTGCCGAGCAGGCCCGCCGAGTCGGCGAGCTTGAACAGCGGGATCATGCCGAGCTGGAACGGCAGCACGATGCCGAGCAGGAACAGCACGTACAGCGTGTAGCCGAGCCGCGTGGCGCAGCGGGCCAGGAAGTAGGCCGCGAACGCCCCGATCGCGATGAGCGCCACCAGGCTCACCACCGTGATCACCGTGCTGTTCACCAGCGCCGAGCCGAGCGACGCCCGCGACCAGGCGTCGGAGTAGTTGCCGAACGTCGGCGACGACGGCGGCGCCAGCGGCGCCGAGGCGATCTGCTGCTTGTCCTTCAGCGACAGCGTGATGAGCGCGTACACCGGGAACAGGAACGCCAGCGCGACCGCGATCATCACGACTTCCAGGGCGAACGTGCGCAGTCCGTAACGCAGGCTCATGCCACCTCCCGACCGCGCAGGTACCGGATCTGGATCAGCGAGACCGCGGCGACGAACAGCGCCAGGACCAGCGCGATCGCCGTGCTGTAACCGTAGTTGCCGAACACGAACGCCTGCTTGTACAGGACGGTCGACAGCGTCTCGCTGGCGTGGCCGGGCCCGCCGCTCGTGGCCGCGTAGACCTGGTCGAACAGCTTGAGCCCGCCGATGGTCGACAGCATGACGTTGATCGTGACGGCGGGCGCGAGCAGCGGCCAGGTGACGCTGCGGAACCGCTGGAACCGCCCGGCGCCGTCGATCATCGCGGCCTCGTGCAGCTCCGCGGGCACGCCCTCCAGCCCGGCCAGGAAGATGACCATCGAGTATCCGGAGAACTGCCAGATCACCATGCCGGCCACCGACCACAGCGCGAGCGAGGGGTCGCCGAGCCAGTCCTGACGCAGGGAGCCGAGCCCTACCGCGCCGAGGATCCCGTTGAGCCCCGCGTCCGGCGCCGGGTTGTAGACGTACTTCCACAGGAACGCCACCATCACGGGACTGACGACCGCGGGCGCGAAGAAGACGACCCGCAGCACCGCGCGCGACCGGATGCGCGTGTGCACGCCCAGCGCGAGCAGCAGCCCGATGCCGTTCTGGACGACCACGATCGCGACCGTCAGCAGCAGCGTGTTGACCAGCGACCCGCGCGCGGCGTCGTCCCGCAGCAGGCGGCCGAAGTTGTCGACGCCGACGAACGACCGGTCGCCGATGCCGTTCCAGTCGGTGAAGGCGTAGACGATCCCGCTGGCGCTCGGATACAGGACGATCAGCGCGTACACCAGCAGGGCGGGCGCGGCGAACCACCACGGCGGGGTCAGGAAGCCGCCGCGCCGGCGGCGGCGGGGCGGCGCCGGGAGGCGCGCCGCGCTCTCGGGAGGTCCCGCGGCACCGGCCGCCGAGGCGGCCGGTGCCGGACGTGCGGTCGGGGGCACGGCTACTTCTTCCGGTAGGTCTCGTCCAGCTTGGCCAGGCCCGCGGCCACCGTCGTCTTGCCCGCGAGCAGCTCCTGCACCAGCGCGAAGTGGGCGGGCTGCACCTCGGCGTTCGGCCACGCCTGGTCCATGAACGGGTCGGCCTTGTCGCCGTCCAGGTACGGCAGGAACGGCTCCAGGACCGGGTCGATCTTGGAGGAGGAGTCGCGGACGAGCGGGACGCAGGCGACGGCCTCGGCCCAGCGGTTGATGTTCTGCTGCTCGCCGAGGAACTCGACGAACTTCTCGGCGGCCTCCTTGTTCTTGCTGCGGGCGCTGACGCCGAGCCCCACGACGACCCCGGCGGGGATCCGCACCTGGGCCGCGTCGTCCGCGCCCGGCACCGGGAACATCGACAGGTCGGCGGCGTTCGCGGCGGCCTTGCGGAAGTCGGGCAGGACGGCCGAGACCTGGATCGCCATGGCGGCCTTGCCGGTGGCGACCATGGACGTCTGCTGCTCGAAGGTCGTGCCGTTGGGGTTGTCGTTGAAGTACCCGCGCTTCTGCAGGTCCAGGTACATCTCGAGGGCCTGCACCCAGCCGGACTGGGCGAAGGACGCCGACCCCGCCTGCATCTGGCTGTCGAACTGCGGGTTCTTGGCGTACACGGTGGACGGCACCAGCGCGTAGGTGATCAGCTGCGTGACCCAGGGGGTCTGCGCGCCGAGCGCGATCGGGACCGTGCCCTTCTTCTTGAGCTTCTCGCAGACGTCGAGGAACTCGCTCCAGGTCTTCGGCGGTTCCACTCCGGCCTTCTCGAAGACCTTCGTGTTGTAGATGGCGCCGATGACGCTCGACCCGGCGGAGTAGATGAAGGTCTTGCCGTCCTTCTGGAACGCCGGCTTCAGGCTCGCCGGGATCTTCTTCGTCCACGCCTGGCCGCTCAGGTCGGCGAGCAGCCCGGCCTGGGCGATCTGCGCCATGCTCATGGCGCTGCCGTTGCCCGGGTAGACGACGTGCAGGTCGGGGGCGTTGCCCGCGCCGAGCTGGGTGCGCACCGACGTCTGCACCTGGTCGGTGGGTGCGAACGAGGTGCTGAACTTGGCGCCGGTGTAGGCCTTGGTGAGCAGGTCGAGCGCCTTCTGCTGGTCGGCGACGCCCACCAGGCGCAGGGTCCCCGAGCCGCCGGACGACCCCCCGCAGGCGGCCAGTCCCGCCGGCAGCGCGGCCGCGGCCGCGACTCCTCCGGTCATCCGCAGGAATCCTCGGCGGCTGAGGGCCGCGTTCTGGAACGACGATGTCATCTTTCCTCCTAGCGTTCGCGGCGCGGACCGCCGGGGTGGCGGCGGTCCCGGCCGCGGCCGTCCCGCGCGGGGACGGACGTCATTGAAGGGCCGCCGTGAAGCGGTACTCCCCCGAGCCGGTCCGGCAGCGGAGCTCCCCCCGCGCCGTTCCGGCGACCGAGACCCCGGGGGCGTCCGCCACCGGGATCCCGCTCTCGCGCACACCGTCCGGGTCGTCGGTGGGGATGTGGACGGTGGCGGTCGCGCCCGGCGGCACCGCCACCCGCAGTTCGAACACGCCGTCGCGGCGGGTCCAGGCGGTGGAGACGGCGCCGCGCACCGACTCGTAGCGGGCGCTCGCCGCGGTGAGCCCGCCGGGTCTCGGCCGGATCAGCAGGTCGCGGTAGCCGGCCGAGCCGGGCGCCTGGTCGAGGCCGGCGACGCCCCGGTAGAGCCACTCGCCGACCGAGCCGAGCGCGTAGTGGTTGAAGGAGTTCATCGCCGCGGCCTGGAACCCGCGCTCGGCGGTGTAGCCGTCCCAGCGCTCCCACACGGTGGTCGCGCCGTGCCGCAGCGGGAACAGCCAGGACGGCGGGTCGGTGCGGCGCAGCAGGGCGTGCGCGAGGTCGGCGCGGCCGTGCGCGTCGAGGACCGGCGCGATCAGCCCCACGCCGAGGAATCCGGTGGTGAGGCCGGGCCCGGCCTCCTCGACGAGTTCGGCGAGGCGGCGCACCGCGCCCGGCACGAGCTCGCCGGGGAGCAGCTCGAACGCCAGGGCCAGCAGGTAGGCGGTCTGGGTGTCGCCGGCGACCCGCCCGTCCGGCGACGTGAACCGCTCGGCGAACGTCTTGCGGACGTGGGCCGCGAGCGCGCCGTACCGGGCCGCGGCCTCGTCCGCGCCGAGGATCTCGGCGGCGCGCGCCGTCAGCGCGGCGCTGCGGGCGAAGTAGGCGGTGGCGAGGACGTCGCGCGGGGTGGGGGCGGGCGCGAGCCAGTCGGCGAAGTGCGGGCCGGTGCGGCGGGTCCACACCAGGTCGGGGTTGTGCCGGTGGACGTGGTCGACCCAGGCGCACATGGCGTCGAGGTTGCGCTCAAGGAAGCGCTCGTCCCCGTACACGCGGTAGAGGTGCCAGGGGACGAGGACGCCCGCGTCGCCCCAGCCGGGCGCGCCCTCGTCGGCCACGCCCGCGATCCTCGGCGCCACGTTGCCGAACGCGCCGTCCGGCGACTGGGCGCCGCGCACCTCGCGCAGCCAGCCGTCGAAGAACGCGGCGACGTCGGCGTTGAGGCACGCGGTCGGCAGGAAGACCTGCGCGTCGGCCAGCCAGCCGAGCCGCTCGTCGCGCTGCGGGCAGTCGGTGGGGACGCTGACGAAGTTGGAGCGCTGCCCCCAGGAGATCGCCTGGTGGAGGCGGTCGACGTCCGGGTCGGAGCAGGTGAACTCCCCCGCCCAGGGCGTGTCGCTGTGCAGCACCACGCCGGTGACGTCGGCCGCGTCGAGCGCGCCCAGGCCGGTCACCTCGGCGTACCGGAAGCCGTGGTAGGTGAAGCGCGGCTCGAAGACGGCCTCGGCGTCCTCGCCCGCGATCAGCACGTCCGTCGCGTCGGCGGTGCGCAGGTTGGCGGTGTAGAGCGCGCCCGCCTCGTCCAGGGCCTCGCCGTGCCTGACGACCACCCGGTCGCCCGGGGTCAGGCCGCGGGCGGTGAGCCGGACGCGTCCGGCGAAGTTCTGCCCGAAGTCGACCAGGAACCGGTCGCCGGCGATGCGGGCGACCGACCGCGCCGGCAGCTCGCGGACGGCGCGGACCGGCGGCGCGACCGTGGCGGTGAGCCTGCTCCGGTCGGTGGCGGCGACCCAGGCGGGAAGCCATCCCGCGCGGTCGCGGTCGCCGGCGGGCAGGTCCCAGCCCGGGGTCTCGCGGCGCAGGTCGTGGCACTCCCCCATGAGCAGGTCGGCGTACCGGACGGGCGACCGCGCGCTCTGCCAGTCGCCGCCGGTCGCGATCACGTCGGTGGTCCCGTCGGCGTGCACGAGGTGCAGCTCGGCCAGCAGTTGGGGGAACGTTCCGTAATGCGCGCCCGAGCGGCGCTCGTCGAAGCCGACGAACCCGCTCCACCAGCCGTCCGCGACCGTGGCGGCCAGCATGTTGGCGCCCGTCCGGACCAGGTCGGTGACATCGTGGACCTGGTAGTCGACGCGGTCCCGGTAGTCCGTCCAGCCGGGGGCGAGCTCGGCGTCCCCGACCCGCGCGCCGTTGAGGCGCATCTCGTAGACGCCGCGGGCGGTGACGTAGAGGCGCGCGGCGACCGGCGCGGCGGCGGCCTCGAACGCCTTCCGCAGCCGGACGGCGGGCTGGAGGCCGTGGTCGGCGAGGGCGAGCTCGCCCTCCTCGGGCGCGTCCACGACGTCCTGGACGGACGGGTCGTGCGTGATCCAGGCGGCCGACCACGCGGACGGGCTCAGCATCCCGGTCTCGAACCAGGACTCCTCCCGCGAGGAGGCGCCGGCCGCGTCGGTGACCGTGACCGTCCAGCGGTAGCGGGTGCGGGGCCGCAGGGCGGGGCCGCGGTAGCGGACGGAGACGGCGGACGGGTCGGCCACGGCGCCGGTGTCCCAGACCCGGGCGCCGTCGTCGGCGTGGACCCGGACCTGGAAACCGGCGGGCGCGTCGCCGCGCCGGCCGGAGGCCAGCCGCCACGACAGCAGCGGCGCGGGCTCGTCGACCCCGAGCGGCTCCGCCCGGTGGTCGCAGCGGAGGCCGTACGGCGCGAGACCTCGGCCCAGGGAACCCGTCACTCACCCACTCCGATCGCAATCCCAACAAGGTGGGCTGTGAAGTTAACGTTAAAAAATGTGAGCTTGAGAGTAGGAGGGCGCCGAACAGGGTGTCAAGGTGCAGGATCCGGTCGATTTCGGCCGTACCAAACCGGTGGGGGGAACGCCGTCGCCGGCGCGTCCGAGGGACTCGCCGGCGCCCGTGACCGGCGGGACCGCCGTCAGGCGGTCGCCAGCTCGTAGGCCACCTTGTGCTCGTCGAGCTCGCGCAGCGCGTCGGCCCCGGCGCCGTCGTCGACGATGACGCGGTCGAACGCCGACAGCGGCGCCACCCGGTGCAGCGCCACCCGGCTGAGCTTGGAATGGTCGATCAGCAGCACGCTGCGGGCCGCCGCGCCGAGCATCGCGCGCTTCACCGAGACGATGCGCTGCTCCTGGTGGTAGGCGAACCCGCCGGACACCGCGGAGGTCGACACGAAGCACAGGTCCACGTTGAGCGCCTCGATCGCGTCCACGCACGAGACGCCGAGGAACGAGTCGTGCAGCGGGTCGTAGTCGCCGCCGAGCGCCATCAGCCGGATGTCGCGCTCGGCGGACAGCAGGTTGACGGCCTGCAGGAAGTTGGTGACGACCGTCAGGGGGGCCACGCCGGCCAGCCTGCGCGCCAGCGCCAGCGCCGTGGTGGAGTCGTCCAGCATGACCGCCATGCCCGGCTCGATCATCTCGACGGCCAGGGCGGCGACGGCGTCCTTCGCGGGCCGCATCGACTTCATCCGGTAGGCGACGCTGCTCTCGAACACTCCGGACGGCTGCGCGGTCACCCCGCCGCGGTGCTTGCGGACGACGCCCTGGCGTGCGAGCTCGTCGAGGTCGCGGTGGATCGTCATGAGGCTGAC
This sequence comes from Actinomadura verrucosospora, assembly GCF_039540335.1. Classification (NCBI taxonomy): domain Bacteria; kingdom Bacillati; phylum Actinomycetota; class Actinomycetes; order Streptosporangiales; family Thermomonosporaceae; genus Actinomadura; species Actinomadura verrucosospora. The sequence continues at coordinate 12,060 of NZ_BAABEV010000009.1, forward strand.
GCCGAAGCGCTCGGCGAGCCCGGCGGCCGAGACCGAGCCGGCGGACAGGACGATGTCGGCGATGTCCTGCCGGCGCCGCTCCGGTCCCCGCGCGCCTCCGCCCTGCTCGACCATCCGGAACCTCCCGTGGCCGGCGCGCGCGACGGGCTGTCGCGGAGGCCGGGCGCCACACAAGGTAACACGTTCGGATGGTTTGTTAACACACGGGTCAGCCGGGTTGACGCGGCCCGTCGGAGCGCCGCCGCGTGCGCGGCCTCCGCGTCCCCCGGCGCCGCTCCGCCCCCCTCCGCGGCGCGAGTACCACAGGATCGAAATAACACCTAATTCGTGAATATCTTGCCGCGAGGTGATCATGGGGGAAAGGATGGGCCCTCTGTCACTTACCTCATCTCCGAATGGGACAGAATGACGACGAGCCCCCTTCCTCCCTTTCCCGCCGCGGACGAGAGCCCGCTCGACACGTGCCTGCGGCTGCGGGAGATCGCTCCCGTGGTCGAGGTGGAGTTCCCCGGCGGCGTGCCCGCCTACCTGGCGCTGACCCACGACGCCGTCCGGGAGATCCTCGCCGGGGACAACCGGACCTTCCTGCGGGAGCCGGAGCACTGGCCCGCGCTGCACGACGGGTCGATCCCCGAGGACTGGCCGCTGCGCGCCATCGTCGAGGGCGGTCACCTGTCCACCAAGGACGGCGCCGACCACCGGCGGCTGCGCGGCCTGGTCGGCAAGGCGTTCACGCCCGCGCGGGTGAAGGCGCTGGAGCCGCGCGTCCGGCAGATCGTGGAGGGCCTGCTCGACGACGTGGTGACCGCGGGGGACGTCGTCGACATCGTTCCCGCCTTCACCGAGGCACTGCCCATCTGGGTGATCTGCGAATTGTTCGGTGTCCCCACCGAGGACCGGCCCCGCGTGCGCGAGTGGACCGCCGCGCTTCTGGCGCACACCACTCCGCCGGAAAAGGCGTTCGCGACGCAGAACGCCCTTCAGGCCTATCTGCACCAGCTGGTGGAGAACAAGCGCCGGACTCCCGGCGACGACCTCACCACCGGCCTGGTCCAGGCCAGCGACGAGGGCGACAAGCTCGCCACCGACGAGCTGGTCGGCGTGCTGTGGCTGATGCTGATCGCCGGCCACGAGACCACCGTCCACCTCCTCGGGCACGCCATCATCGCGCTGTCCCAGAACCCCGACCAGCTCGAACTGGCCAAGGCCGGCGACCGCTGGGACGACGTGGTCGAGGAGACCCTGCGCTACCGCCACTCGGTCATGATGACCAGCTTCCGCTTCACCGCGGAGGACGTGACGATCGCCGGGGTGCGGATCCCCAAGGGCCAGGCCGTCGGCGTCGTCTACCAGGCGAGCGGCCTCGACCCGGCCGAACACGGCGAGGACGCCGACCGCTTCGACATCACCCGGGAGCAGAACGCCCGCCTCGTGTTCGGCCACGGCCCCCGGTACTGCATCGGCGCGTCGCTGGCCCGCCTGGAGGGCCGGCTGGCGCTCGCCGCTCTGTACCGGCGGCTGCCGGAGCTCTCCCTCGCCGTCGACCCGGACGACGTCCCCTACTCGCCGTCGTTCTTCACCGTCGGCCCGCTCAGCCTGCCGGTCGCCCTCGGCCCCGTCCGGCCCTGACGGCCCGTCCCGGTCCGGCGGCCGAGGCCGCCGGACCGGGACGGAACGACCATTTTCTGTGATCACCTGTGTGCCCCCGGCATTTTGGTGCATCCTTGTCACGCCTTATACCGATATGACCACCGTGCAGTGGGTCGAGGAGTCCTGCACACCAGTCACCGACGCTCACAGGGACGAGAGGGATGGCAACGGGAGCGGATCGAGCACCCACCGAGCGCGCCGCGCTGGAACGCGCCTTCTGGGTCTGGCTGATCGTGGCGATCGTCGGCGGCGGCGCCTGGCTCGGAGCACTTCTGGCCGTGGACCAGGGCTCGCGGACCGTCGTCGCCGTGGGCGGCGGCGCGGGGACGCTCCTGGTGAGCCTCCTCGCCGGGACCGCGGCCTACTACGCCGAGTGCGCGCGAGCCGCCCGCGCCCGGCTGGCCCGGGTCGAGGGCGAGAGCGACCTCCTGGAGCGCCGGCTCCACGAGCTGGTCGACGGTCCCCTCCCGGCGCTGATCGAGCGGCTCCACGCCGGAGCCTCGCCGGACGAGACCCTGACCGAACTGCAGGCCGTCCCGAACCACCTGCTGGGCCGCCTGGTGCGCCTGGTCGCGGAGGGCGTCGCCGCGAGCGAGCGGCACGCGTCCCGGGCCGAGGCCGAGCTGGCCGCCCTGGAGGAGGAGGTCGACCGGCTCGCCGACTCGACGCTGCCCGTCCTCATCGAGCGGATCCGCGGCGACCGCGCCTCGGCCGCGTCCGTGCTGGCCGAGTTCCCGGCGCCCGCGCACGCCGCGCTCGACCGGCTCCTGCGCGCGCTCGCCGACGACGTGGCCGCCGGGGAGCGCACCCGGGCGGCGGCCATGGCGGCCTCCGCCGCCGCGGCGGCGCGGATCCAGGCGCAGACGACCCGCATGCTCGCCCAGCTCCGGGAGCTGGAGGACCGCTACAGCGAGGACGACGTCTTCGGCGACCTGCTCGACCTCGACCACCACGTCTCCCAGATGGGGCGCCTCGCCGACAGCATCGCGCTGCTCAGCGGCGGGCGCTCGGGGCGTCGCTGGACCAAGCCCATCGTGCTGGAGAGCGTCATCCGCGGCGCCATGGGGCGGATCGCCTCCTACCAGCGCGTCCAGTACCACTCGACCAGCACCGCCGCCATCGCCGGCTTCGCCGCCGAGGGCGTCATGCACGCGCTGGCCGAGCTGATGGACAACGCGGCCAACTTCTCCCCGCACGGCTCGGCCGTGCACGTCTACGCGGAGGAGGAGGACGCCGGGATCGTCATCACGATCGAGGACAGCGGGCTCGGGATGCGCCAGCGCGAGCGGGAGCGCGCCGAGCGGCTGGTCTCCGACGCCGCCGACCTGACGTCGCTGCCCGGCACCCGGCTGGGCCTCGCGGTGGTCGGGCGGCTGGCGGGCAAGCACGGCCTGCGCGTCAACTTCCGGCCGTCCTCGCGCGGCGGCGTCGGCGTCGTCGTGCTGATCCCGCGCCAGCTCGTCACCCACTCCGTCGGCGCCGCCGGCGCGGGAACCCTGGCGGAGTCCATCCGCAGCGCGCCCAGGAGCACCGGCGCGCGCGCCACCCGGCCCGCCCGCGAACCCGCCCCGGCCCTGGCCGCCGCGGCGGCGCCGGCGGCGCCCGCGGCGGACGGCTCGGACCCGGCGGCGTACCTGCCCAAGCGCCGCCGCGGCGCCACCCTCACCGACATGGTGGAGCCGCAGGCGGCCCCGCCTCCCCTCCCCCGCGACCCCGGGGCGCGGTTCGCCGCGTTCCGCGCGTCCACCTCGGGGAGCCACCGAACGACCGGCGGCGCCGAGACCGGCGCCGACCAGGAGGACCCGTCCACCGGAGTCCCCGATCAGTAGGGCGCATGGCCCGGCGCGCCGTCCCGCGGACGGCCGCCGGCCGACCGGTCCCGGCGGCCTCGTCCGGACCGCAGGATCGACAGATAGGAGGCAGGGGCCCGCGTCTGCGGCGGACGCAGCCCCGTGATCTCGATGAGCACCGATGAGCGCCGACTCGACTGGCTTCTGACGTCCCTCGCGGAACGGACGCCCGGCGTCCAGCACGTCCTGGTGCTGTCCAGGGACGGTCTGAAGATCTGCCACACGCCCGGCCTCGACGACGACCGGGCCGACCAGCTCGCGGCCATCGCCTCGGGCATCCAGAGCCTGTCCATGACCGCCTCCCACGAGTTCGGCCGGGGCGTCGGCGCCGGCCAGTCGATGGTGGAGTTCGCGGGCGGGCTCCTGCTGATCATCCCGGCGGGCGAGGGGGCGCACCTGGCCGTCGTGGCCCGCGACGACGCCGACGTCGGCCTGGTCGGGCACAACATGAACGAACTGGTGGAGCAGATCGGCGGCTACCTGACCGCGGCTCCGCGCACCTCCGTTTCGAGATGAAACCGCGCCCCCTGGACCTCGACGATCCGGACCGGCTCTACACCGTGACCGGTGGCCGCAGCCGGGCCGGGGACGCGGACCTCGATCTCGTCACGCTGGTCGTCGCGGAGAACGACCCGGCGCCGGGCATGCAGTCCGAGCACGTCGCGATCCTGCGGCTGTGCCGGAACGAGCCGGTGGCCGTGGTCGAGCTGTCCTCCCATCTGCGGCTGCCGGTGAGCGTCGTGAAGATCCTTCTGCTCGACCTGCGCGACACCGGCCACATCACCGTCCGCCATCCGACCTCGGCCACCGCGACCACCCACCTGGCCGACCTGGACACCCTGAAGGAGGTGCTCGATGGACTCAAAGCCCTCTGACCGCGCACCGGAGCCCGCGACCGCGCCCGCGGGCGGCGTCCCGCTGCGCAGCAGCGTCCGGGACGCGCTGAAGATCGTGATCGTGGGCGGGTTCGGCGTAGGGAAGACCACCATGGTCGGCTCGATCTCCGAGATCCGCCCGCTGAGCACCGAGGAGGTCATGACGAAGGCCGGCGTCGGCATCGACGACCCGAGCGCCGTCGCCGACAAGCGGACCACCACGGTCGCCTTCGACTTCGGCCGGATCTCCCTGGACGCCCACCGCGTGCTCTACCTGTTCGGCGCCCCTGGCCAGCAGCGGTTCTGGTTCATCTGGGACCAGCTGTTCTCGGGCAGCCTGGGCGCGGTGGTGCTGGTGGACACGCGCCGCCTGGAGGAGTCCTTCTACCCGCTCGACCGGCTGGAGCACCACAAGATGCCGTTCGTGGTGGCGGTCAACCGGTTCGAGGGCCCCGAGCCGCGGCCCTCGCTGGACCTGGTCCGCGACGCGCTGTCGCTCCCCGCGGACGTCCCCCTGGTCGACTGCGACGCCCGGCAGCGCGAATCCTCCAAGAGCGTGCTGATCACACTCGTCCGGCACCTCACCACCCTCCACGATCCCGCCACGCTCCAGGAGGCCGCGCAGTGACCGACGAGACCGTCCGGCCGCCCGCCGACGAGAACGCCGTCCGCCTGTACGGGGAGGAGTTCGACCAGCGGCCGAAGGACTTCTTCGAGCGGATGCGGCGCGAGCACGGCCCCGTGGTGCCCGTCCTGCTCGAAGGCGACATCCCCGCCTGGTACGTGATCGGGTACCGGGAGGTCAACCACGTCACCGGCAACCCCGGGCTGTTCGCCCGCGACACCCGCCGGTGGAACGCCTGGGACATGGTCCCCGAGAACTGGTCGCTGCTGCCGTTCGTCGGCTGGAACCCCTCGGTGATGCTCGCCGAGGGCGAGGAGCACCACCGGCGCAGCGCGGCGATCAGCGACGCGCTGGACGCCGTCGACCGCACCGAGCTTGCGGGCATCAGCGAGCGCGTCGCCGACCACCTGATCGACGAGTTCGCCGGGGACGGCGAGGCCGACCTCGGCACCCAGTTCGCCGACCGGCTCCCCCCGATGGTGATGGTCGGGATCTTCGGCGTCCCCGACGCCGAGGTGCCGGACATGATCCGCGACATCCAGGCCGTGGCGGGCTCCGACGAGACCGCCGTCGCGGCCTACCAGCGGCTCCAGGAGACCATGCGCCGGCTGGCCGAGACCCGCAGGGCGCACCCCGGCCCGGACGTCACCTCCCGCCTCCTCCAGCACCCCGCCGGCTACACCGTCGACGAGCTGATCAGCGACCTGATCCCCATGCTCAGCGCCGGGACGCTGCCCACCGGCCACTGGATCGGCAACACGCTGCGGCTGATGCTGGTGGACGACCAGTTCGCCGTGACCCTCCAGGGCGGCCGCGGCAGCGTCACGCAGGCCCTCAACCAGGTGCTGTGGGAGGACACGCCGTCCCAGAACAACATCGGCCGCTTCGCCGTGCGCTCCTGCGAGCTGGCCGGCCGCAAGATCCGTCCGGGCGACATGCTGATCCTCGGCTGGGCCGCGGCGAACGCCGACCCCCAGGTCCAGCCGCCCGCGCAGGGCGCCGGCGCGGGCAACCGCGCCCACCTGTCGTTCGGCCACGGCGACCACGGATGCCCCTACCCCGCTCCTGAACTGGCCGAGGTCGTCGCCAGGACCGCGGTCGAGGTCCTGCTCGACCGCCTGCCCGACATCGAACTCGCCGTCAAACCGGACGAACTCCTGTGGCTCCCGTCCTTCTGGGTCCGCCGCCTCGCCGCCCTCCCCGTCAAATTCACCCCCACCCTGTCCCCCCACTGACCCCACGGTCGCCGTCCGCCGGGGTGAGCGTCCCGGCCTGAACACAGAAGGGGCCTCGCCCGGGAACATACCTATGGGTATGGTTCCATACCATGGAGTATGGAAACGGGATCGTGCGCCGCGTGCGGGACCTCGCGCCGACGCTCGCCGAACGCGCGCCGGCCGCCGAGCGGGCGCGGCGGCTGCCCGACGAGACCATCGCCGACCTGGCCGCGACCGGGCTCTTCGAGATGCTGGTGCCGAAGCGGTTCGGCGGGGCGGAGCGCGGGTTCGAGGAGATGGCGGCGGCGTGCCGGGAGGCGGGCGCCGGATGCGCCTCGACCGGGTGGCTGTCGGTCATCTACACGCTGCACAACTGGATGGTCGGGCTCTTCCCGGAGCGGGCGCAGGCCGAGGTCTGGGCGGACCGGCCGTACGCGCTGATCCCGTGCGTCCTCGCGCCGACCGGGACGGCGGCCCCCGCGGACGGCGGGCACCGGGTCACCGGGCGCTGGTCGTGGGGCAGCGGGGTGATGCACGCCGGGCACGTCATGGTCATGGCACTGGTCACCGCGGGCGACGCGATCGAGCCGCGGCTGTTCCTGCTGCCGCGCGAGGAGGTGGCCGTCCACGACGTCTGGCACACCAGCGGGATGCGGGGCACCGGCAGCAACGACATCGAGGTGGCGGACGTGTTCGTCCCGGAGCACCGGTCGGCGCCGCTCGCCGACCTGGCGGAGGGGCGCTCGCCCGGGTCCCTCGTCCACTCCGGGGCGCTCTACCGGACGCCGCTCGTCCCCGTGTTCGCGCTGACCGGCGCCGCGCCCGTGCTCGGCGTGGCCGAGGGCGTGCTGGCCCGGTTCGCCGAGAGGACCCGGAGCCGGGTGACGGCCTACTCCGGCGAGCGGCAGCGCGAGACCACCGGCGCGCAGATCCGGCTCGCGTCGGCGACCGCGGACCTGGCCGCCGCCCGGCTGCTGCTGGAGGACGCGCTGCGCGGCGTCGTCCGCGCCGTGGCGGAGGGGAACTGCGACCTGCGGTGTCGCGCCGGGGCCCGGCTGGCGGCCGCGCATGTCGCCGGGACCGCGCGGCGGGTCGTCAACGACCTGTGCTCGGCGGCCGGGGCGAGCGCGCAGTTCACCGACTCGCCCTTCCAGCGGGCGCAGCGGGACGTGAATACGATCTCCGGGCACGTGGTGTTCGAACCGGACGCGGCGTACGCCCTCTACGGCAGGATCGAACTGGGCCTGGACCCCGGCCCGGTGACCCTGGTGTGACGGCGTCCGCGCGGCGGAGACGGGAGGTGTGATGACGGCCCGCACGAGGGCGGCGCGGCCCAGGGTGGCGCGGCGCGACTGGATCGAGGCCGCCTACGGGGAGCTGGCCCGCGCCGGCGAGCGCGGCGTGGCGATCACCACGCTGGCGGCCCGGCTCGGCGTCACCAAGGGCAGCTTCTACTGGCACTTCCGCGACCGCCCGGAGCTGATGCGGGCGCTGCTGGACCGGTGGGCGCACGAGCGGACCGACGAGGTCCTGGGGCTGGCGCTCGGCAGCACCGCCGATCCGCGCGAGCGGCTGCGCCGCATCCAGGCGCTCGGCCGCGAGGTCGCCCCGGTCGACCGGGCGATGCGGCTGTGGGCCCAGGACGAGCCCGCGGCGGAGGAGGCGGTGCGGCACGCCGACCGGGCGCTGCTCGGGCACATCGCCGCATGCCTGGAGGACCTGGGGTTCGACGAGGAGGAGGCGTTCCTGCGGGCGCAGCTGATGCTGCGGGTCTGGGCCGGCGGCTACCTCGTGCCGGGGACCGGCCCCGACCCCCGGGAACGCATGCTGGAAATCCTCCTCGCTCCCTAGTCCCGCTCCCGGCGGACGAAGCCGTGCCGCGCCAGCACCTCGGCGAACTCCCGCCCGGCCGGGGTGAGCTCCTTGCCGAGGCCCCGGCACGCGGTGCAGCGCTCCTCTTCCGGCTCGTCCGGGCGGGCCCTCATGTGATCGTCGATGGCGCGTTCCACGGCGGTCACGATGGCGGGCTCGGCGGCCGCGACGCGCTCGGGCGGGACGCCCGGGACGGGACGCCACTCGTGGGCGCGGCGGGCGGCCTGGGCGACCGCGATCAGCTCGCCGGCCCGGCGGTGCCAGGCGAGCCACTGCTCGTTCGGGGTGCTGCCCGTCCCCCCGCACACCGCGCAGTCGTCCTCCAGCGCCTCCAGCAGCCGCGACAGGAGCCCGGCGCTCGCCGCCCGGTCACCCATCCGGTCACCTCGCGCTGGCTTCACGAATCCCTGTCCGTTCACGGTCGCGTCGGCCGGGCCCCGCCGGGCCCCGCCGGGCCCACCCTCTCGTACGCGCCCCGGCGCCGCGGGGTTCGGATCCGCGCCGGTCGTCGCGGCGCGTCGGGCGCCTCGATGTCCGGAACCGGACACCGTCCACCGGTTCGCCGGGGCGGGTCGCGCGGCCGTCGGGCCCGTCGCGGACCGCCCCGTCGCCATCGGCCGGCACCCTCGCGCCGCCGGGCGTTTCCGCCCGCCGCCGCAGGCCGCACCGGACGCGGCCGTGCATCGCGCCGGTCCGAGCCTCTATCGTGGTACCGCCCGCGACCGTACCGCCCGGCCCAGACCGGGGGCGGCGCGGCGGGGCCACCGGGGGCGAGTGAGATGCCGCCGGCGGGGACTCCGTGCGAAAGGCTGGGGTGTGAGTCAGCGACGACCGCGGCCGTCAGGCGAAGAGCAGGCGGGAGCAGGACACGGCGCCGTCCCGGACGACGTCGCCGTCGCCGTGGAACGCGTGCTGAGCTCGACGGCGCTGCTCTGGAACCGCGCCGACCAGGGCCTCGAACCCGCCATCTCGCCGATCCAGCTGCGCGCCGTCGAGGTGATCGCGCGGTTCGGCCGGCCGAACCTCGGCGGGCTCGCCGAGGAGCTCGGCGCGATCCCCTCGTCCACGAGCCGGCTCTGCGACCGGCTGGAGGCGGCCGGGCTGATCGCGCGGGAGACCGCCCGCGTCGACCGCCGCGAGATCGTGCTGCGGCTGACCGACCAGGGCGAACGCCTGCACGCCGAGCTGGTCCGGCGGCGCCGCGCGGCCGTGCGGGACGTCCTGGCGCAGATGTCGCCCGCCTCCCGCGGGCGGCTGCTCGACGCGCTCACCGAGTTCGGCCAGGCGAGCGAGCGGGGCGAGCGCGGCGGGAGGGGGATGCCCGGGTCCCGGACGGCTTGACCGCCCTCCGCCCGACCCGGCGCGAACCCCTTCTCCCGCGGCTCGATATCAAGTATTTGCCATACGGCAAACTCTTTGGCAGTCTTCCCCTGCGGTCCTGCGTCCGAGACGCGGCGGACCCGATGGCAGAGCCGCATTCCCGCGGTTGGACGGCCGGTCGAGGGGGGCACGGCCGTTCCCGCGGTCCGGCGTCCCAGAACCGGACCGCGCGGGGGACGCGGCCGCGTCCGGCGCGTCGGCAGGCAGTGATGAGATGGGGTCGCAATGAGTACGCACGGCCGCCCGGCCAGGGATGAGCACGGCCGCCCGGCCAGGGATGAACACGGCCGCCCGGCCAGGGATGAGCACGGCCGCCAGGCCGGGGTCGGGCAGGGACGCCCCGGCGGAGGCGGGGGAAGGCGCACGGCCAGGGTCGAGCGGGCGCTGCGCGCCGCCCCGGCGTACGCACTGCCCGAGGTGCTGGCCGCGACGCTCTCGCGGGAGTACCCCGCCGTCTCCACCGCCCGGCTCCTGGTCTGCGACTACCACTCGCGCGCCCTCATGCCGGTCGCGCCGCTTCTGGCCACGCCCCACCCGGACAGCTTGGCCCTGACCGTTCCGGACGCCGAGGTGGCGGCCGCCGAGGAGGCGGCCGAGGAGGGCGTCGAGGCGATCGGGATCCGGCAGAGCCCTGCCGGGCGGTCGTTCATCACCGGCCGCGTCCTCGCGTCCCCCGAGGGGGACGGTGACGAGGCCGCCGAGACCGTGACCTATCTACCGGTCCGCGCGCGCGGCGAGCGGATCGGCGTCCTGGAGCTCACTTCGTCCGGCCCCTGGAGCGCGGACGATGTCGGCGAGCTGGCCGAGATCGGCGAGCTGGTCGGCAGCGCGCTGAAGGTCGCGTGGAACCGGACCGACCGGTACGAGCGGGCCAGGAGGCGGCACCGCCTCACCCTCGCCGCGGAACTGCAGTGGCAGCTCCTGCCCGGCCACGCCCACGCGGACGACTCGTTCAGCCTCGCGGGCCATCTGGAGCCGGCCTACTCGATCGGCGGCGACAACTTCGACTGGTCCGTCGAGCACGACCATCTGGCGCTGACCGTGACCAACGGCTCGGGCACGGGCATCAACGCGGCCCTGCTGACGTCCCTGACCGTCGGCGCGCTGCGCAACGCCCGCCGGTCCGGCGCCGACCTCGGCGAGCAGGCGAGCCTGGCCAACGACATGGTGCACGTGCGGCACGGCGGCCGGGAGTTCACCGAGACCCTCGTCATGCGGATCGACCTCGCCGACGGGACCGTGCACGTCATCGACGCGGGGTCCCCGAGGATCCTGCTGCTGCGCGGCACCGAGGTGACGGCGGTGCCGCTGGAGCAGCAGATGCCGCTCGGCATGTTCCCCGACACCGAGTACCGGCCCCAGCGCTTCCCCCTCGAACCCGGCGACCGGCTCGTCATCGTCAGCGACGGCGTCTTCGCGGCGCGGGCCCCGTCCGGCGAGTACGGAACGCACGCGCTGGAGCAGGCCACCCGGCGGAGCCGGCTGCAGCCCGCGGCGGAGGTCCCGCTGACCGTGATCGACGAGCTCATCGAGTTCCACGAGGGCGCCGACCTGGCCGACGACGCCGTCGTGGTGTGCTTCGACTGGCACCGGCCGTCCGGCGGCTCCTCGCCGGACCCGCGCGGCGAGGCCGTGCGCGGCGGGTCCGCGATCTGACCGGGACCGCTCGCGGAGCGGCGGCCCGGGGGCAGTAACCTTCCGGTTACTTGACAGCGAGGAACCGGGAGAGCGCCGATGGGCGAACTGACCGCCGCGGAGACCGTCCGCGCCGCCGACAGGATCATTCACGGTGTCGGGTCGCGGTGGATGCTGTCGCGCAGGACGGCGGAGCACGGCAAGGAGCAGGGGTACGGCAATCCGTTCGCGTACTACTTCGCCGGGCGCGGCGGGGTGCTCGGCGACGTCGACGCCGACGTCGTCGCGGCGGCGCTCGGCTGGTTCGAGCCGGGGTTCGTCCGCCCCCAGTGGGAGGAGGGCGTCGCGGTCGCCGGGGCGCGCGAGGCGACGCGGCGGTACGCCCTCGGATGCGCGGCCTGGGGCGAGTCGCACCTGCCGGACGACCCGCGCCTGTGCGAGCTGGCCGAGCGGGTGGCGCGCGCCGCCGAGGGGTCGGGGCTGCCGCTATTCTGCGGCTGGCGCGCCGAACCGCTGCCGGACGGCTCCCGGGCCCGGCTCATGCAGCTGGTGCAGGTGCTGCGGGAGCTGCGCGGCGGGCTGCATCTCGTCGCGACGACCTCCGTCGGGCTCTCCCCGCTGGAGGCGATCCTGACCCAGGACGGGCCCGACACCGCGCGCTTCTTCGGCTGGCAGGGCGACCTCCCCGACTGCGCGGCGCTCAGGCCGCGCCGGGCGGAGGCCGAGGAGATCACCGACCGGCTGTCCGCCGCCGTCTACGAGCGGGCTCTGTCCCCGTCCGAGCGCGCCGAGTTCGCGGAGCGGATGGGCGCGGTCGGCGCGGCCGTCCTGCGCTGAGCGGTTCCGCGGAACACCCGGTGCACCGGTCGAAGGACGGCGCCCCGTTCACGCTCCGCGCACCCCCCGTGTTTCGCGGGACGGGCGGCGGGTAGGTCGGCGGCGGGCCGAGCCAAGAAGGGCGGTGGGACGTGGGCGTTCGCACATGGATCGAGTCGTGGCCCGTCTACCGCCAGTTCACCGGCGACGACCCCCTCGGGCGGGGAGCGGCGTCCAAGAGCGCCCGCACCGAGCGGATCAGGCCGCGGGTGAGCACCGCCGACGAGGTCGTGAAGTCCGTCTGCCCCTACTGCGCGGTCGGCTGCGGGCAGGACGTGTACGTCAAGGACGGCAAGGTCACCCAGATCGAGGGCGACCCCGACTCACCGGTCAGCCGCGGGCGGCTGTGCCCGAAGGGGTCGGCGAGCCTCCAGCTGACGACCGGGCCGGCCCGCGAGCACCGGGTGCTGTACCGACGCCCGCACGGCACCGGGTGGGAGCCGCTCGACCTCGACACGGCCATGGACATGATCGCCGACCGGGTGATCGAGGCCCGCCGGCACGGCTGGCAGTGGGAGCAGGACGACGTGCGGGTGCGGCGGACGCTGGGCTTCGCGAGCCTCGGCGGCGCCACGCTCGACAACGAGGAGAACTACCTGATCAAGAAGCTGTTCACCGCGCTCGGCGCGGTGCAGATCGAGAATCAGGCCCGCATTTGACACTCCTCCACCGTCCCCGGTCTGGGGACCTCGTTCGGACGCGGCGGCGCGACCACCTTCCAGCAGGACCTGCAGCACGCGGACTGCATCGTCATCCAGGGCTCGAACATGGCCGAGTGCCATCCGGTCGGGTTCCAGTGGGTGATGGAGGCGAAGGCGCGCGGGGCGAAGCTGATCCACGTGGACCCGCGGTTCACGCGGACGAGCGCACTCGCCGACGCGCACGTCCCGCTGCGCGCGGGAAGTGACATCGCGTTCCTCGGCGGGATCATCAACTACGTCCTGCGGAACGAGAAGTACTTCCGCGACTACGTCGTCCCCTACACCAACGCGTCGGTGATCCTCACCGAGGAGTTCCGCGACACCGAGGACCTGGACGGCGTGTTCTCCGGCCTGGACCCGGAGAAGCGCGGCTACGACCACCGGACGTGGCAGTACGAGGGCATGGAGGTCCAGGCCGCCTCCGGCGAGCGCGACATGGAGTACGAGGACCGCGTCGGGCCTGTCGAGGAGGCGGCGCGCGGCGAGGCGCACGGTTCGGGCGGCGCGGCGATCGGCGTGGGCGACCCGGAGCGGGACCCGACGCTGGAGCATCCGCGGTGCGTGTTCCAGGTGCTGAAGCGGCACTACGCGCGGTACACGCCGGAGATGGTCGAGCGGATCTGCGGCGTCCCCCGCGACCAGTTCCTCAAGGTCTGCGAGATGGTCACCGAGAACTCCGGCCGCGACCGGACGACCGCGTTCGCGTACGCGGTGGGCTGGACGCAGCACACGGTCGGGGTCCAGTACATCCGCGCGGCGTCGGTGCTGCAGGGGCTGCTCGGCAACATCGGCCGCCCCGGCGGCGGCATCCTGGCGCTGCGCGGCCACGCGTCCATCCAGGGTTCGACGGACATCCCGACGCTGTTCAACCTGCTGCCCGGCTACATCCCGATGCCGCACGCCCACGGCAACGAGGACCTGGACACGTTCATCGAAGCGGAGGCGGCGCGCAAGGGCTTCTGGGGCGACATGCGCTCCTACATGGTCAGCCTGCTGAAGGCGTACTGGGGCGACGCGGCGACGGCCGACAACGACTACCGCTTCGACTACCTGCCGCGGCTGACCGGATCCCACAGCACCTACGAGACCTCCATGGCGCAGATCGACGGGGTGTGCAAGGGCTACTTCCTGATGGGCGAGAACCCGGCCGTCGGGTCGGCCAACGCCAAGATCCAGCGGCTCGGGATGGCCAACCTCGACTGGCTCGTCGTCCGCGACTTCTCGCTGATCGAGTCGGCGACGTGGTGGAAGGACGGCCCGGAGATCGAGTCGGGCGAGATGCGCACCGAGGACATCGGCACCGAGGTGTTCTTCCTGCCCGCCGCCGCGCACACCGAGAAGGACGGCAGCTTCACCAACACGCAGCGGATGCTCCAGTGGCACCACAAGGCCGTGGAGCCCGCCGGGGACACGCGCAGCGACCTGTGGTTCACCTACCACCTCGGCCGGATCATCCGGGAGAAGCTCGCCGGGTCCGCCGACGACATGGACCGGCCGGTCCTCGACCTCACGTGGGACTACCCGACCAGGGGCGATCTCGCGGAGCCGGACGCCGAGGCCGTGCTCGCCGAGATCAACGGCCGGGACGCGGACGGGAACCCGCTGTCGTCCTACACGCAGCTGAAGGACGACGGGTCCACCTCGTGCGGCTGCTGGATCTACTGCGGCTGCTTCGCCGACGGCGTCAACCAGACGGCGCGCCGCAAGCCCGGCAAGGACCAGAACTGGGTGGCCCCCGAGTGGGGCTGGGCGTGGCCGATGAACCGCCGCATCCTCTACAACCGGGCGTCCGCCGACCCGGACGGCAAGCCGTGGAGCGACCGCAAGGCGCTCATCTGGTGGGACGCCGAGGAGGGCAAGTGGACGGGCCACGACGTACCCGACTTCATCGCCGACCGCCCGCCCGACTACAAGCCCCCGCGCGACGCGACGGGTCCGGACGCGCTCGCCGGCAACGACCCGTTCATCATGCAGGCCGACGGCAAGGCGTGGCTGTACGCGCCCGCCGGCCTGACCGACGGCCCGCTTCCGACGCACTACGAGCCGCAGGACTCGCCGTTCCAGAACGCGCTGTACAAGCAGCAGCGCAACCCCGTCCGGCATTTGTCGCCGCCGCATCCCGACAACCGGTACGCGCCGAGCGGCACGGAGCCGGGGGCCGAGGTCTACCCGTACGTGGCGACGACGTACCGGCTCACCGAGCACCACACGGCGGGCGGCATGTCGCGCTGGCAGCCGTACCTGGCGGAGCTGCAACCGGAGTTCTTCTGCGAGGTCTCGCCGGAACTGGCGGCCGAGCGGCGCCTGGAGCACGGCGGGTGGGCGACGATCGTCAGCCCGCGCGCCGTCGTGGAGGCGCGGGTCCTGGTGACCGAGCGCATGTCGCCGCTGACCGTGGACGGCCGCAAGCTCCACCAGGTCGGACTGCCCTACCACTGGGGCCCGAACGGCTACAGCCGCGGCGACGCGGCCAACGAGCTGCTGCACCTGTCCCTGGACCCGAACACCCACATCCAGGAGGCGAAGGCGCTGTCGGTCGACATCCGCCCGGGCCGCCGCCCGCGCGGCCCCGCCGCCCCCGCCCTGGTCCGCGAGTACCAGCGACGAGCCGGCATCACCGACCAAACCGGAACTGAGTTGTAGGGCTTTTCTCTCCTCCTTCGGGCCTGGCGGCCCTCCATCGTCGAGAAACGCGGGCGATCGCCGGCATCGCTCCGACTCGCCCAGAGGCTCGCTGCGCGATCAGGTTCTCGCGAGCTCGAACCTGCCTTCGGACGCGATCGCGACCATCCCGGTCGTCGCGGGGTCTCGGAACCCGGGCTTCAGCGGACGATCAGGGGGTGGTCGGCTGCGGGGATGAGTTCGCCTATGACGGGGGCGCCGGGGATCTCGCCTGCGAGCAGGAGGCCGCCGGAGGTCTGGGCGTCGGCGAGCAGCAGGCGGTCGTCCTCGCCAACGGCGCCGAAGTCGGTGTGCGGGGCCACCCATTCGAGGTTGCGGCGGGTGCCGCCGCTGACGTACCCGTCGCGCAGGGACGCGCGGGCGCCGTCGAGGTAGGGGACGGCGGCGGCGTCGACCACGGCGGTCACGCCGGACGCGCGGGCCATCTTGTAGAGGTGGCCGAGCAGCCCGAAGCCGGTCACGTCGGTGGCGCAGGCGATCCCGGCGTCCAGCGCGGCGGCGGACGCGTCGCGGTTCAGCGCGGCCATGGTCGCGACGGCGTGCGGGAAGACCTCGCCCGTCGCCTTGTGGCGGTTGTTCAGGACGCCGAGGCCGAGGGGCTTGGTGAGGCTGAGCGGCGTGCCCGGCTTGCCGGTGTCGTTGCGCAGGAGGCGGGCGGGGTCGGCGACCCCGGTGACGGCCATGCCGTACTTGGGCTCGGGGTCGTCGACGCTGTGGCCGCCGCCGACGTGGCAGCCCGCCTCGGCGGCGACGTCGAGGCCGCCGCGCAGGACCTCGCGCGCCAGGTCGAACGGCAGGACGTCGCGGGGCCAGGCGAGCAGGTTCACCGCCACGACGGGACTGCCGCCGATCGCGTAGACGTCGGACAGGGCGTTGGCGGCGGCGATGCGCCCCCAGTCGTAGGGATCGTCGACGACGGGCGTGAAGAAGTCGGCGGTGGCGACGGCGGCGAGGCCGTCGCGGAGCCGGACCACGGCCGCGTCGTCGCCGGTGTCCAGGCCGACGAGCAGGTCGGCGTTGGGCGAGGCGGGCGCGGCGCCGAGGCCGGCGACGACCTCTTCGAGCTCGCCGGGCGGGATCTTGCAGGCGCAGCCGCCGCCGTGCGCGTACTGCGTGAGCCGTTTCTGGGTCGCGTCGGTCATGGTCGCCTTCCGGTGCAGCGGCGGCGGAGGTCGTCGACCCGGACCGTGTAGCCGCGGTCGTCCAGGTACTCCAGGAGCGGGACGGCGACGCGGCGGGTGGTGCCGAGCGCGCGGCGCGCCTCGCTCAGCGTGAACGGGCCGCCGAGCCCGGCGAGCAGTCCGGCGGCGCGGGCGTCGTCGCCGGGCAGCAGGACGACGCCGTCGGCCACCTTGAGCAGCGCGCCGGTCGCGGCGGCGACGGCGAGCAGCTTCGGCGTGAGGCCGAGTTCGGCGAGCCGGTTCGCGTCCGGCGCCTGGAACGGGGCCGCGGCCAGGTCGCGGCGGACGGCGTCGACGGCCTCGCGCACGGGCGGCGGCAGCTCGGGCGCGGTCGTCCGGCCGTAGATCCTGCCGTCGCGCCGCAGGAGGCCCCCGGCGAGCGCGTCGACGAGGACGCGGTCGGGGAGGCCGAGGGCGCGGCGCGCGGCGTCGGCCGGGAGGCCGGGGGCGGTGGGGTTCGCCGCGGCGTGCTCCTCGACGGCCGACGCGAGGCGCCCGCGCAGGTCCGTCCAGAGCGCGGGGTCGGCGAGCCACTCCCCCGCCACCGGCTCGAAGGGGACGGGCACTCCCATCGCGACCAGGTCCGACCGCCTGATCAGGCCCCGGCGGCGGACCTCCTCGGCGCCGTCCGGGCGCCCGGTCATGGCGGCGAGCACCCGGGCCCGCGCGGCCGCCGCGCCGCGCCGCGCGAACGGCTCGGGGCGGACGTCCAGGACCGTCACGCCCGCCGGGACGCGGTGCCGCCCGGGGTCGCGCAGCAGGGCGACGTCCCCGACGCGCATCGGCAGCGGGCGGCGCAGCGACAGCCGCGCCGTGTCGTCCCCCAGCGGGCGGACGTGGACCGGGACCGCCGCCGTCCCCGCGTGCAGCGTCAGCTCGCGCGGCAGGTCGGACGCGGCGTCGCCGCGCAGCCGGACGTCGACGACGTCGGCGGCGAGCCAGCGCCCGGGGGTGAGCAGGGCGCCGCCCCGGCCGAGGTCCCCCGCGTCGCCGTGCAGGTTGACGGCGACGCGGGCGACGGCGCCGACCTCTTCGCGGTCCTCCTTGAGGCTCTGGAGCCCCCGCACGCGCAGGAGGGCGTCGCCGGCGGCGAGGCGGTCGCCGACGCTGATCGTTCCCGCGCCGAGCGTGCCGGTCACGACCGTGCCCCTGCCGCGGACGGTGAAGACCCGGTCGATCCAGAGGCGGACGTCGGCGTCCCGCTCGGGTTCCGGGAGGGAGCGGGTGAGCCGTTCCAGGGCCGCCCGCAGCTCGTCGAGGCCGTCGCCCGTGGCGCCGCTGACCGTGACCGCCTCGACCCGGCCGAGGGAGGTGGCCGCGAGGTGGGCGAGGGACTCCTCCCGCACCCGGTCCGCCACCGCGGCGTCGGCGAGGTCGCGGCGCGTCACGACGAGGAGGCCGTGCCGGACGCCGAGCGCGTCGAGGACCGCCAGGTGCTCCTCGGACTGGCGCTGCCAGCCCTGGTCGGCGGCCGCCACGAACACCACGGCCGGGACGGGCCCGACCCCGGCGAGCATCGTGGTGACGAGCCGCTCGTGCCCGGGGACGTCGACGAAGGCGATCCGGTCGCCGCCCGGCAGGGCCGTCCAGGCGAAGCCCAGCTCGATGGTGAGGCCGCGCCGCCGCTCCTCCTCCAGCCGGTCGGGCTCCATCCCGGTGAGGGCGCGGACGAGCGTGGACTTACCGTGGTCGACGTGGCCGGCGGTGGCGACGACGTGCGTCATCGGGCCCCCTCGCGGGCCTGGGCCAGGACGGCCTCGGCGAGGGCGCCGTCCTGGTCGGGCGGCACGGACCGCAGGTCGAGCAGGCACCGGCCGTCCTCCACGCGGCCCATCACGGCGGGCGTCCCCCGCCGCAGCCGGGACGCGTAGTGCTCGGGCACCGAGACCGCCGCGCTCGGCAGGACGACGCCCGGCGCGCCGCCGCCGCCCACCGCCGCCTCGCTCCCGGCGGCCGCCGCGTCCACTCCCGCGTCCCGGAGCCGGGCGGCGAGCCGCTCGGCCCGTTCCCGCACCGCGCCCGCGTCGCCGTGCTGCGCCTCGGCCGTGGGGGTGAGCGGCCCGCGGAGGGTGGCCTCCAGGGCGGCGAGCGTCAGCTTGTCGACCCGCAGGGCCCGCGCGAGCGGATGGCGGGCGAGGCGCCCCACCGGCTCGTCCCTCCCGAGGATCAGGCCGCACTGCGGGCCTCCGAGCAGCTTGTCGCCGCTGGCGGTGACGAGGTCGGCGCCCGCCTTGAGCATGGACGCGGCGTCGGGCTCGTCGGGCAGGAGCGGCTCGGGGGCGAGCAGGCCGGAGCCGATGTCGGCCACGACCGGCACCCCGAGCCCGGCCAGCTCCGCGACGCCGGCGCCGCGCGCGAAGCCGGTCATGCGGAAGTTGGAGGGGTGCACCTTGAGGATGAACCCGGTCTCCTCGCCGACGGCCGCGGCGTAGTCGTCCGGCGTGGTCCGGTTCGTCATGCCGACCTCGCGCAGCCGGGCGCCGGTGGCGGCCAGCAGCTCGGGGATGCGGAACCCGTCGCCGATCTCCACCATCTCGCCGCGGCTGATGACGATCTCCCGGCCGGGGGCGAGCGCGGCGGCGGCCAGCACCAGCGCCGCCGCTCCGTTGTTGACGACGTGCGCGGCCTCCGCCTGGGGCACCCGCTCGCGCAGCGCCGCGAGGACCGACCGCCCGCGCTTGGCGCGACGGCCGGTCTCCAGGTCGAGTTCGACGTCGGTGGCGCCGGAGGCCACCGCCACGGCCTCGCGGGCCGCCGGCGACAGCGGCGCCCGCCCGAGGTTGGTGTGCAGCAGGACGCCGGTCGCGTTGATCACCGGGCGGAGGCCGGAGGCGTTCGGCGGCAGCGACGCGACGGCGGCGTCGGCCACCGCCTCCGGCGCGATCTCTCCGGCGCGGGCCCGGCGCTGGGCGGCGACGACCGCGGCCTTCACGACGCCGCGCCCGAGCCGCGCCGCCGCGCTCGCGAGGCGCGGTTCGGCGAGCAGCACGTCCGTTCGGGCGATCCGCCGCCGCTCGTCCTCCCCCGCGGCGGGCCCGGCCTCGCGATCCATCAGGCGACCTCCGACATGCAGCGCTACCCCGCCAGCATGGCACGCAAACAGCGCCGCCCCGGAGGAGGGCGCGCCCGCCGGGACTGCTAACATGCATGACTCATGCATGACAGACTCGCGAACCTGCTGGGCGCCGCCTCGCTGGCGGTGACCGACCTGGTGCTGGCCGGGGCCACCGGCACGGGGCGGGTGAGCGCGAGCGGCGCCGCGGCGCTGGTCGTCCTCTCCCATGCGCCCGGCCTCGGCGTCACCGAGCTCGGACGCCGCGTCGGGCTGACCCAGTCCGCCGCCGCGCGCATGGTGGACGGGCTCCAGACGGCCGGCCTGGTCCGGCGCCGTCCCGGCGGGGGGCGCGCCGTCCAGGTCCTGCTGACGCCGGAGGGCGAGGAGGCGGCGCGCGCGATGCTGGCCGCGCGGGACGCGCCGCTGGCCGGCGTCCTGGACGTCCTGGACGGCGCCGAGCGCGAGGCGCTCACCGGGCTGCTGGCCAAGCTCCTGGCCCGCCTCTACGAGGAGATCGGCGACTCCGACGTCATCTGCCGCCTCTGCGACCGGGGGTGCTGCACGAGCGGCGGCGTCTGCCCGGTCGGCCAGGCCGAACGCGACGCGGGGCGCGCATGACGGGCGTCCTCCTGGCCCTGACCTCGGCGCTGCTCTACGGGGTCGCCGACGTCTGGGGCGGCCTGCTGTCGCGCCGCGCCGACTTCGCCGCCGTCGCGCTGCTCGGCCAGGTCGGCGGGCTCGCGTGCGCGGTCGCCGCGGCGGTGGCCGTCCCCGCTTCCGACGTGGCCGCCGGGGACCTCGCGTGGGGCGCGCTCTCGGGCGCCGGGACGGGCCTCGCGATGGTCTTCCTCTACCGGGGCATCAGCAGGGGGAACCTGAGCATCGTCGTCCCGGTCAGCGCGGTCGGCGGGGTGGCGTTGCCGGTGGTCGTCGGCGTCGCGTTCCTCGGCGACCGCCCCACCGCGGCGGCCTGGCTCGGGATCGGCATCGTGGTGCCCGCGCTGTGGCTGGTGTCCCGGTCGCGGTCGGACGAGGGCGGCCGGGTCCGCGCGGCCCTCGTGAACGGGCTCGCGGCGGGCGCCGGGATCGGGGTGCAGTACCTGGCCCTCGCCCAGGCGGGCGACGACTCCGGCCTCTGGCCCGTCGCGGCGGGACGGGTCGCGGCCGTCCTCGCGATCGCTCCGGTGATGCGCTCGCGCGGGCGGCGCCCACCAGGCCGCCTCCCGGGCGGGACGACGTGGCTGTGGGCGGCGGTGAACGGCGGCCTCGCGGCGGCGGCGCTCGTCTGCTACCTCCTCGCGACCCGGCAGCAGCTCGTCGTCATCGCGGTCGTGCTGTCCTCGCTGTACCCGGTGGTCCCGGTGCTGCTCGGCGTCACGGCGCTGCGCGAGCGCCTGTCGCGGACGCAGGCCGCGGGCCTCGCCGGCGCCGCCGCGGCCGTCGTCCTGCTGACGCTCGCCGCCGGATGAGGACCACTCCTTGTCCGCCGCCACCAGGCGCATCGGTCGGGTGTGACAAGGAATCGGGCGGCGTTGTCACCCATCTGAGTGTCTTGTGCGACGCGCGCTCCCTAGCCTGGCGGCCCCAGGTGTCCGCTGACGGAGGTGACACTTTGACGGAGCTGCACGAGAGGTCCGCCCAGGCCGACGATCTGTCAGGGGAGCCCTGGCGCGACGTCCCCCGGGAAGAGGCGCAGTGGATCCGCCCCCACCTTCCGGCGCTGGTCGACTCCATGGTGGAGGGCGTACTGCGGAACGTCCCCGAGTACGCGCGCCCCGACGACCCCGTCTACACCGAGGTGATGCGCCTCGCGGCGGCGCAGGCCATGGGGCACTTCGTCCAGATGATCGCCGACCCCGACGCCTCCCTGCGGGAGGTGCACCAGGTCTACTTCGACATCGGGTACGGGGAGGCCGTCGAGGGGCGCGGGCTCGAGCACCTGCAGAACGCGATGCGCGTCGCCTCCAGGACCGCGTGGCGGTACCTGTCGCGCGAGGCCGACCGGCTGAAGAAGCCGCGCGACCTGGCGATCGCGCTCACCGAGGCGAACCTCGCCTACCTGGACCTTCTGGCGTCCGCCGCCGCGCAGGGCTACGCCCGGGCGCGGGAGAAGGCCGCGGGCGAGCGCGAGCAGCGCCGCGCCCGCCTGATGAGCCTGCTGCTGTCGGACCCGGCGGCGCCGCGGGACGTCGTCGCCGAGCAGGCCAACCTCGCCGGCTGGCCGCTGCCCGAACGGCTGGCGGTGATCGTGCTGGAGCCGCGGCCCGGCGGCGCCGGGGAGGGGCCCGCCGGGCTGCCGCCGTCCCTGCTGAGCGGCCTGGACCGCGGCCGGCCGTGCCTGGTGATGCCCGACCCGGACCGCCCCGGCGGCCCCGACCGGCTGACCGCCACCCTCGGCGGCTGGGCGGGCGCGGTCGGGCCCTCGGTGCCGCTGGACCGGGCGGGGGTCTCGCTGCGCTGGGCGCACCGGACGCTCGACTCGATGGAGGCCGGGCGGCTCGCCCGGCAGGACCCCGGCGCGCTCGTCCACGCCGACCGGTACGTGCCCGACCTGCTGCTGGAGGAGGGCTGGACGCTCGCCGAGGCGGCCGCCCGGCGCCGGCTGGCCCCGCTCACCGAGCTCGGCCCGCACCGGGGCGGCCGGCTGGCGGCCACGCTGCTGGAGTGCCTCAGGCACGGCTTCAACGCGACGGACGCGGCGGAGGCGCTGTGCGTGCACCCGCAGACCGTCCGGTACCGGCTGGCGCAGCTGCACGAGATCTTCGACTACGACATCGAGGCCCCGGCGATCCGTCTGGAGCTGATGCTGCTGCTCCCCGTCTGGCTGCGCGGCGCCGGCGGGGAGCACGCGTGAGGGACGCGGTCCCCGCTCACTCGGGCCGGGGCGCCGCCTCCGCGACCGGCAGCCTCCCCTCCAGGTAGGCCCGCCGGCACGCGGACCGGGCGATCTTCCCGCTGCTGGTGCGCGGCAGGCCCCCGGGCTCGATCAGCACGAAGTCGTGCACGCGCAGGTCGTGCTGCTGCTTCACGGCCGTCCGCACCGCACGCGCCACCTCCTCCTGGTCGAGCAGGGCGACCGGCACCCGGCGGTTCCGCTCGGCCACCACGACCAGGCCCTCCGTGCCACCGGTGTCGACCGCCACCGCGCAGGCGTACTCGCGGCGGATCGCTCGGTGCGCGCCGGAGACGGTGAACTCGATGTCCTGCGGGTAGTGGTTGCGCCCGTCCACGATGACCAGGTCCTTGATCCGGCCGGTGACGAACAGCTCCCCGCCGTGCAGGACGCCGAGGTCCCCGGTGCGCAGCCACGGGGAGCGCGGCAGGTCGCCGTGGTCCGCCAGCACCGCCTCGAACGTCTCCCTTGTGGCCTCGGGCCGCCCCCAGTAGCCGGCCGCGACGTTCGGGCCGTGCACCCAGATCTCCCCGACGGCGCCGTCCGCGAGCCGCACGCCGGTCTCGGGGTCGGCGATGACGGTGTGCTGCCCGTAGGACGTCCCGCAGGCGATCAGCTGGATCGCGCCGGGCGCGCCCGGGTCGCAAGGCTCGGCGACGCCCCGGCGGAGCCCCTCGTGGTCGAACGCGACGCGGGTCGGCTCCCGGAACCGGGACGAGGCCGACACGTAGACGGTCGCCTCCGCCAGCCCGTACGCGCACACCTGCGCCTCGGGCCGCAGCCCGCAGTCCTTGAACGCCTCGTAGAAGCCGGTGAGCGTGCTCTCCCGGATCGGCTCCGCGCCGTTCATGAAGACCTGCACGCCGCTCAGGTCGAGCTTCGCCTTCTCCTCCTCGGTGACCTGCGCGGTGAGGTACTCGTAGGCGAAGTTGGGGCCGCCGGTGAACGCGTGGTGCTGCGCGCTGAGCAGCTCCAGCCAGCGGACGGGGCGCATGACGAACGCCACCGGATCCATGATCACGCCCGGGTTGCCGTACACCAGCGGCAGCGCGACGGTGGTGACCAGGCCCATGTCGTGGAAGACGGGCAGCCAGTTCACGCCGGACGACACGCGCGGGATGCCGTCGAACGTCCGCCACAGCTGCTCGGCGTTCGTCGCGAAGTTCCCGTGCGTGATGATCACGCCCGCGGGGGTGCGGGTCGAGCCGGAGGTGTACTGCAGGTAGGCGACGTCGCCCGGGTCGACCGGCTCGGGCGTCCAGTCGAGCGCCGCGTCCACCTCGTCGGCGACGATGATCTCGGCGGGCTCGCGGACGCCGCCGCCCGCGAGGAACGAGCGCACGTGCGGCAGCGACGCGCTCGTGGTGATCACCACGTCGGGCTCGGCGTCCCGGTAGACGGCGAGGAGCCGGTCGCCGTGGCCCGGCAGGTCCGGGGAGAACAGCGGGACGCCGATGACGCGGGCGTACATGGCGCCGAGGAACGCGGTGACGTAGTGCAGGTCCTGCGGGGCGAGCAGCGCGACCCGCCGTCCGGGCTCGGTGGCCCGGCGGATGGCGGCGGCGGTGCTGCGGGCGCGCCGGTCCAGCTCGCCCCAGGTCACGTCGGTCGCGACGCCGTCCGGGTCCGCCGTGTAGTCCATGAACGTGTAGGCGCGGTCGCCGGGGAAGTCCTTGGCGAACCGGGCGAGCCGCTCGATCAGCGGCGTGCGGTCGAGCGGGGGGAGGTCGGTCATGCTCGCTCTCCGGTGCTGGGGGCGGTCACGCGGCGGGCGGCGAGGCGCTCGTGGTCGGGCCAGCGGACGTCCCAGACCCAGCCGAGCCTCTCGAACACCCAGATGACGCGGGCGCTGATGTCGATCTGGCCCTTGAGGACGCCGTGCCGCGCGCAGGTCGGGTCGGCGTGGTGCAGGTTGTGCCAGGACTCGCCGAACGACGGGATCGCCAGCCACCACACGTTGCGGGCCCGGTCGCGCGTCCTGAAGTCCTCCTTGCCGAACACGTGGCAGATCGAGTTGATCGAGAACGTGATGTGGTCGCCGACGAAGACGCGCATCACCCCGCCCCAGAACAGCGCGGTGACGGCGCCGTGCCACGACCAGGTGAGCAGCGCGCCCAGCCCCATCGGGACGAGGAAGGTCGACAGCACGATCACGGCGTACACGGGGTCGAGGGACAGGAACCGGATGTCCCGGTCCTTGAGCAGGTCGGGCGCGTACTTGCCGCGGGACGTGCGCTCCTTGCCGAACAGCCAGCCCATGTGCGCGTGGTAGAGGCCCTTGGTGAGGCCCCACACACCGGGTCCGTACGCCCAGGGCGAGTGGGGGTCGCCCTCCTGGTCGGCGTACTTGTGGTGGCGGCGGTGGTCGGCGACCCAGCGGACCACCGAGCCGTGCATGGCCTGCCCGCCGAGGATCGCGAGGGCGATCCGCAGCCACCGCTTGGCCTTGAAGCCGCCGTGGGTGAAGTGCCGGTGGTAGCCGACCGTGATCCCGATCGCGTTCAGCGGGTACAGGAACGCGAAGATGGCCATGTCGGTCCAGCCGATCCCCCAGCCCCACAGGAAGGGGACGGCGCCCAGCAGCCCGATGACGGGCCCGACCACGAACACCACGACCGCGACGCGCTCGGGGAACGGGACGGTGCCGGACAGGTCCGGCTGCGGGGTGCGGCTGCCGACGTCGGCGACGCCCGCTGTCATGTCACGACTCCTTCGATTCCGGGTTGCGACGACTGTGTCGCACCCGGCGCGGCGCGCGGAATGAAGTCGTGTCACATGCTGGGGCGCCGCTCTTAGCACTCAACTCAAGATCTGAGGATGTCGGCCACCTCCCGGATCCCGTCCCGGATCGCGCTCTCGGCGAGGTCGCCGAAGCCGAGGACGAGCCGCGGGGGATCGGCCGCGCCGGACGCCCGGTAGGTGCTCATCCCGTACAGGCCGACCGACCGTCGGCGCGCCTCGGCGACGACGCGCCGCTCGTCCGTCCCGCCGGGCAGGTGGGCGACGGCGTGGAAGCCGGCGGCCAGCCCGGTCAGCCGCACGGCGGGGGCGTGCTCGGCGAGGGCCGCCACGAGCGCCGCGCGGCGGCCGGCGTAGACGGGCCGCATCCGGCGCAGGTGCCGCCCGTAGCGGCCGGACTCGACGAGCGCGGCGAGCGCGAGCTGGTCGAGGACGGGCGAGCCGCGGTCGGCGAGCCGCTTCTCCTCCGCCACCGCGCGGGTCAGCGCGGGCGGGCACAGGATCCAGCCGAGCCGCACGGCCGGGGCCAGCGACTTGCTGACCGTCCCGAGGCCGATGACGCGGCCGGGCGCGAGGCCCTGCACCGACCCCACGGGCTCCCGGTCGTAGCGGAACTCGGCGTCGTAGTCGTCCTCGACGACGACCCCGTCCCGCTCGCACGCCCAGTCGGCGAGGGCGCGGCGCCGCTCGGGGGCCAGCACGACGCCGGTCGGCCACTGGTGCGCCGGGGTGACGACGACCGCGCGGGCGCCGCTCGCGTCGAGCGCGTCCACGTCGAGCCCGAGATCGTCCACGGGGACGGGCACCGCCTCGATCCCGGCGCGCTCCGCGGCGGCCATGGTGGCTCCGTCGCCGTAGCCGGGGTCCTCGAACGCCACGCGGCGCACGCCCCGGCGGGCCAGCACGTGCAGGACGATGCCGAGCCCCTGGGCGAAGCCGCCGCAGACGACGATGTCCTCGGCCTCGGCGACCGCCGCGCGCACCCTCCGCAGGTGGCCTGCGAGAACGTCGCGGAGGACCTCGCTGCCGCGCGGGTCGCCGTAGCCGAGCGCCTCGTTGCGCACCGTCCGGGCGACCTCCCGCTGCGCCCACGCCCAGTCGCCGCGGGGGAAGGACGCCAGGTCGGGCACGCCCGCGGCGAAGTCGACGCGGAGCCGGGACGCGTCCGGCCGCGCGGCGGGCGCCGGTTCGCCGTCGACGGCGCGGACGGGCGCCACGCGCGTGGCCGACCCCGTCCGCGCGCACAGGTACCCCTCGGCGTTGAGCTGGCCGTAGCACTCCTGGACGAGGCCGCGGGAGACGCCGAGCTGGCGGGCCAGCTCGCGGGACGACGGCAGCCGCTCCCCCGCCTTGAGGCGTCCGGTGCAGATCGCGTCGCGCAGCGCGGTCTCCAGCTGCGCGCGCAGCGTCCCGGTCGCGTCGCGGTCCAGGTCCAGCAGCAGCTCCGGCGGCGAACCGGCCCACTCGATTGCCATGAAATTGGACCATATAGCAGGCCGGATGGTCCCCTACCGTCGTCCCCATGAGCGAGACACGGGAGACACTGCCGCGGCCGGGCACCCCCGCCGCCGCGCGGCCGCCGCTGGTCGGGCGGCATCTGGCGCTGGTGTTCGCGGCCGCCTTCGGCACGCTGACGGGGTTCTTCCTGCTGTTCTCGGTCGTGCCGATGTACGCGGTCGACGGCGGCGCGGGCGGGGTCGGGGCGGGCGTCACCACGGGCGCGCTGATGCTGACGACCGTGCTCGCCGAGCTCTCGCTGCCCCGGCTGCTCGACCGGTTCGGGCACCGGCGGGTCCTCGCGGCGGGAATCGTGCTGCTCGGGGCGCCCTCGCTCGCGCTGCCGTTCTCCTCGACCATGGCGACGATCACGGCGGTGAGCCTGGTGCGCGGCCTCGGCTTCGCGGTGGCCGTGGTGGTGTCGGGCGCGCTGGTCGCGGGGCTGCTCCCGGCGGAGCGGCGCGGCGAGGGGATCGGGCTGTTCGGGATCGTGGCGGGGGTGCCGTCGCTGCTCGCGCTGCCGCTCGGGGTGTGGCTCGCGGGCGAGGTCGGCTACACGCCGGTGTTCGTCGCGGGCTCGGTCGCCTCGCTCGCCGCGCTGGCGGCGCTGCCCGGCCTGCCGGGCAGGATCACCGGGCCGGACTCCGGCGGACCGGCCCCCGAGCGGCCCTTCGGCATCGTCGCGGGACTGCGGTCGGCGGCGCTGCTGCGCCCGGCCCTCGCGTTCGCCTCGACCGCGATGGCGGCGGGCGTCCTGGTCACGTTCCTGCCCGACGCCGTGCCCGCCGGGGTCGCGGCGGCGGCGCTGTTCGTCCAGCCCGCGGCCGCCACGCTCTCGCGCTGGTGGGCGGGCCGGATCGGGGACCGGCACGGCGCGGCCCGGCTCCTCCTGCCCGCCGTGGCCGTCTCCGCGGCCGGCATCGCGCTGCTGTCCCTGGCGCCGAACACGGTCGCCGTCCTCGCCGCCATGGTGGTGTTCGGGGCGGGCTTCGGCGTCACGCAGAACGCCAGCATGGCCATGATGTTCGAGCGGGCGCCCGCGTCCGGGTACGGCACGGTCAGCGCGCTGTGGAACATCGGCTACGACGGCGGCATGGGCGTCGGCGGCGCCGCGTTCGGCGTCACGGCCGCCGCGACCGGCTACCCGGTCGCCTTCGCGCTCACCGCCGCCGTGATGTTCCTGGCTCTGCCCCTCGCGGTCTCCCGCCGCTCCGGCTCCCGCCGCTCCTAGCCGAGCCGGGCGGCGATCCGGTCGACGTCGCCGCGCTCCGCCGCGGGCAGCGGCGCGCCCACGGCCGCCCTGGCCCGCGAGGCCGCGGCCCGCGCCCGCACGGCCTCCGCGCGGCGTCCGGCGAGGGAGAGCGCCCCGGCCATGCCCTCCTGCGCGACCGCGACCGCGCGGGGGTGGCCGGTGGCGCGGGCCGCCGCCAGGCCCTCGGTGTGCAGGTCGAGCGCCCCGGCGGCGTCGCCGCGCAGCTCGGCGATGAACCCCAGCTCGGCCAGGAGGAAGGCCAGGCCGGGCGCCCCCTCGATGGCGCGGCACCAGTCGAGCCAGCGCCGCAGGACCGCCTCGGCCTCGGCCAGGCGCCCGCGCCTGCGCGCCGCGAGGGCGAGGCCGACCTCGGCGAAGTGCTCCATCCGGCGGTGCGCCTCGCGGACGGCCAGCCGCCTGCCGCGCTCGTGCAGGTCGTCGGCGCGGTCGAGGTCGCCTTCGAGCAGCGCGACGCGGCCGAGGCGGGCGAGGCGGCCGGCCGCCTCCGCCCCGAGCCCGAGCTCCTCGGCGTCGCGCAGGCCGCTCTGGTGCAGGTCCCGCGCGCGGGCGTAGTCGCCGGTCACCTCCGCGAGCAGGCCGAGCGTCTCGGTGGCCTGGAGGCGGCCCCACCGGTCGCCCGCCGCGCCGAACAGCCGCAGGGCCCGCTCGCCGTCGCGGCGGGCCCGGGCGAGGTCACCGGCCGACAGCGCCTGCCCGGCCCGCACGGCGAGCGCCGCCGCCTCGCCCCACTCGTCTCCCCGGGCGCGGAACCCGTCGAGCGCGCGGGCCGCGAGCTCGTCGATCGCCTCCAGGTCCCCGAACCCGCCGCGGACGAACCCGAGGAACCAGCACGCCCACGGGTCGCCGTCGGCGGCGAGGGCCTCGCGCACCCGCTCGTCGCGGTCGGCGCCGTCGCCGTCCAGCAGGGCGAACCCGGTGTGCCAGGTCCGCGCCCGCGCGGCGGACGCCGGGTCCGCCGTGCCCGGCACGGCGAGCGCCCGCTCGAACGCCCGGCGCGCCTCGCCGGCGCGGCCCCACAGGAACCAGGCCCAGCCCATCGCGTCGACCAGCCGCAGCGCGCGTCCGGCGTCGCCCGCCCGGACGGCGCCGTCGAGGGCGGCCCGCAGGTTACCGGTCTCCGCGCGCAGCCGCCGCAGGGCGTCGCGCTGCCCCGGACCGCGCAGGTCGGCGCTCTCGGCGAGGCGGATGTAGTAGTCGGCGTGGCGGCGGCGCGCCCGCTCCTCCTCGCCCGCCTCCCGGAGCCGCTCGGCGCCGTACGCGGCGACCGTTTCGAGCAGCCGGTACCGCGGCCCCTCGCCCGCCACGACGAGCGACCGGTCGACGAGGCCCGCGAGCGTCTCGACGTCGGCGCCGCAGACCGCCTCGGCCGCGTCGAGGGTGCAGCCGCCCGCGTGGACCGCCAGCCGCCGCAGCACCGCCCGCTCGCGCTCCTCCAGGGGCTCCCAGCTCCAGTCGATCAGGGCGCGGAGCGTGCGCTGCCGGGGCGGGGCGTCCCGGGCGCCGGACGACAGCAGCCGGAAGCGGTCGTCCAGCCGTTCGGCCAGGCCGGCGACGCCGAGCGCCCGCACCCGCGTCGCCGCCAGCTCCAGGGCCAGCGGGACGCCGTCGAGGCGGTCGCAGATCGCGGCGATCGACTCGGCGTCCCCCGGGCCGGACGCCAGGCCCGCCCGCGCGGCGAACAGCGCGGCGGCGGCCCCGGCGTCCAGCGGCGGGACGGTCCAGAGCCGCTCCCCCGAGATCGCCAGCGGCTCCCGGCTGGTGGCGAGGACCCGCAGGTCCGCGACGTCGCGCAGCAGCGCCGCCGCCAGCCGCGCCACCGGCTCGGCCACGTGCTCGCAGTTGTCGAGGACCAGCAGCGCCCGCCTGCCGCCGAGCGCCTCGCCCAGCCGCGCGGCCGGTCCGCCGCCGGAGCCCGCGTCGTCGCGCAGCCCGAGCACCCCGGCGGTGAACGACGCCGCGTCGTCGGCGGACGCGCCCGCCTCCAGCCCCTCGTCGAGCCGCACGAGCCACACCTCGCCGGCGCCGCGCAGGGCGCGCGCGACGGCCACCGCGAGCCGGGTCTTGCCCACCCCGCCCGTCCCGTGCAGCGTCACGAGGCGCGACTCCTCCAGCAGCGCGGCCAGTTCCCGGACGGCCGCGTCCCGGCCGACGAGGGGCGTCACGTCCGCGGGCAGGTTGCCTCGCGGCCCGCCGACCGCCGGGTCGCGGCGCAGCATGGAGGCGTGCAGGGCCGCCAGCGCGGGCGAGGGGTCCAGGCCCAGCTCGTCGCGCAGGCGGACGCGCAGGTCGTCGAAGGCGGCGAGGGCCTCGGCGGGCCGGCCCGCCCGGTACAGGGCCCGCATGTGCGCCGCGCGCAGCCGCTCCCGGAACGGGTGCTCGTCCACCGCTCCGCGCAGCTCGGCCGCCAGCGCCGCGTCCTCGCCCAGTTCGAGGCGGGCCTCGGCGCGCCCCTCCAGGGCCGCGAGGCGCAGTTCGTCCAGACGGGCGATCTCGGGGGCGGCGAACGGCGCGTCGGCGAAGTCGGCGAACGCGGGGCCGCGCCAGAGCGCCAGCGCCTCGGCGAACCGCGCGGCGCGGGCGGCGGGGTCCGGTTCGTCCGCCGCCCGGCCGGCGAGGACGGCGAAGTCGAGCGCGTCGGTCCGCACGGCGAGCCGGTAGCCGGGCGGGCTGGTCTCGACCAGAGCGCGGGCGCCCGGTTCGGCGTCCTCGAGCGTCCGGCGCAGCTGGGAGACGCGGGCCCGCAGCGTCGCGGGCGGATCGGCGGGCAGCGCGTCGCCCCACAGGTCGTCGATGAGCCGGTCGGCGGAGACGGCGCGCCCGGCGTGCGCGAGGAGGTCGGCCAGCAGCGCCCGCACCTTCCGGTCCGGGACCGGGACCGGGCGGCCGTCCTCCGTCCGCACCTCCAGCGGACCGAGGACCCCGAAGCGCATGCCCCCACCGTAATGCGGCCCGAACCTTTCCCGAACCCGCGCGCCGCAGGCTGGAGCCCTACGAAACGAAGGGGATGCACATGACGACGACTTCTGTGACCGTGCTCGGGCTGGGGCTGATGGGCAGCGCGCTCGCCGAGGCGCTGCTGGCGGACGGGCGGAGCGTGACCGTGTGGAACCGCTCGCGCGCCAAGGCCGAGCCGCTCGTGGCCAGGGGCGCGGTGGAGGCGGAGAGCGCCGCGGCGGCCGTGTCGGCGAGCCCGCTGGTGATCGTGTGCCTGTCGGTGTACGCCAACGCCGGGGAGATCCTCGGCGACGCGGCGGCCGGGCGCACGATCGTCCAGCTCACCAACGGGACGCCCCGGCAGGCGCGCGCCCTGGCCGAGCGCGCCGCCGGACTCGGCGCCCGGTACGTGGACGGCGGCATCATGGCCGTCCCGCCCATGATCGGGCGGCCGGAGGCGCTGATCCTCTACAGCGGCGACCAGGAGGCGTTCGAGGAGCACCGCGAGACCCTCGCGGCGCTCGGCAGGCCCCAGTTCCTCGGCGCCGACCCGGGGCTCGCGCCGCTGTTCGACCTGGCACTGCTGGACGCCATGTACGGCATGATCGCCGGTTTCCAGCACGCCTTCGCGCTCGTCCGGTCGGAGAAGGTCGCGGCCACGGACTTCGAGCCGATGGCCACCGCGTGGCTGACCGCGATGCTGGGCATGCTGCCCGACCAGGCCCGCGCCGTGGAGGCGGGCGACTTCGCCACCACCGTCTCCAGTGTCGCGACCAGCCAGGTGGCCTTCCCCGGCCTGATCGAGACGAGCCGCGACCAGGGCGTGGACCCCGGGTACCTGCTCTCCGTGCGGGACCTGCTCGACCGAGCGGTCGAGGAGGGGTACGGCGAGGACGGCCTCGCCCGCCTGATCACCCTTCTGGAGAACCCGGGGCGGTAGCCGGGTCCGTTGCGAATTGGTGGAGTCTTCATTAACGGTTCGCTGGTCGGCCAGGGGGCGCGCCTACTCTCCCGCCATGCGCCGAACAGCAGCAGCACTCGCGACGGTCCTGACCGCCGGCCTCGCCGCCGGCGTCCAGGCGGCCGCCGCGGCGGAGCCGCCCACCTGCGGCACTCCCGCCGACCACCAGATCGCCGAGATCCAGGGCAGCGGCGGCACGACCCCCCTCGCCGGGCAGACCGTCCGGGTCGAGGGGGTCGTGACCGCCGACTTCCAGCGCGCCGACCAGCTCAAGGGCTTCTTCGTCCAGGACCCGACGCCCGACGCGGACCCGCGGACCTCCGACGGGCTGTTCGTCTACTCGACCACCGACGTCGCGGTCGGCGACCGGGTCCTGGTCACCGGCAAGGCCGTCGAGTACAGCGGGCTCACCGAACTGTCGCCGGTGTCGGCCGTGGACGTGTGCGGCACGGGGAAGGTCGCGCCGACGTCCGTCCGGCTGCCCCTCAAGGGCGGCGCGGGGATGGAGCAGTACGAGGGCATGCTGCTGCGGTTCGGCCAGCGGCTCACCGCCACCGAGACCTACCAGCTCGGACGGTACGGGCAGGTCACCGTCTCCGCGGGCGGCCGCCTCTTCCAGCCGACCGACGGGCACGGCGGCACCCAGGCGGGCAACGACGCGCGGCGGCTCCTCGTCGACGACGGGTCGAACGTGCAGAACCCCGCGACGATCCCCTACACCGACCCCCGCGTCCTGCGGATCGGGGACGCCACGACCGGGCTGACCGGTGTGCTCACCTACCAGTTCGGCGCGTACGCGTTGCAGCCGACCAGGCCCGCGCGGTTCGACGACCGGAACCCGGCGCCGAAGCGGCCGCGGAACGTGGGCGGCGACGTGCGCGTCGCGAGCTTCAACACCCTGAACTGGTTCACGACGCTGGACAGGCGCGGCGCGGACACGACGGAGGAGCAGGAGCGGCAGCTCGCCAAGCTGACCGCCGCGCTGCGGGGCCTGGACGCCGACGTCGTCGGGCTGATGGAGGTCGAGAACAACGGCGACACCGCCGTCGGGGCGATCGTCGACCGGCTGAGCCGGGCGGCGGGCGCGGGAACGTACGCGTGGGTGCGGCACCCCTACCCGGGCACGGACGAGATCCACGTCGCGCTGATCTACCGGCCGTCGAAGGTGACGCCGGTCGGCGACGCGCGCTCGTCGCAGGACCCGGTGTTCGACCGCCCGCCGCTGGTGCAGACGTTCCGCCCCCGCACGGGCGGGACGGCGTTCACCATGATCGTCAACCACTTCAAGTCGAAGGGCTGCGGCGGCGCCGCCGGACCCGACCAGGACCAGGGCGACGGCCAGGGCTGCTACAACGCCCGCCGCGTGTCCCAGGCCAAGGCGGTCGCCGCGCTCGCGGACGGCGTGCCGAACCCGCTCGTGGTCGGCGACCTCAACGCCTACACCGCCGAGGACCCGGTGAAGGCCCTCACCGGCGCCGGGCTCGTCGGGCAGACGCAGCGGTTCGTCCGCCCGAGCCAGCGGTACAGCTACGTCTTCGACGGGCAGTCCGGCGAGCTGGACCACGCGCTCGCGGGCCGGGCGCTGTCGCGGCGCGTGACCGGCGCGACGATCTGGCACGTCAACAGCGACGAGCCGGTGTTCCTCGACTACAACACCGAGTTCAACCCGCCCGCGTTCTACCGGCCGGACGCGTTCCGCTCGTCCGACCACGACCCCGTCCTGCTCGGCCTCGACCTGCGCTGAGCCGCCCCCTCGGGCCGGCCGCCGGAAAAGGGGCGGCCGGCCCTCTCGCGCGCCGAGGTCACCGAGCGTATGATCCAGGTCACATTCCTAGAGATCGGTGCGCTCATGACCGAAGCCGTGTCCGGCGCCGTCCCCGCCTCGGCGTCCGCTCCCCGCCTCGCGTTCGGAATCGGCCCCGACGGCACCTACACCCGGTTCGGGCAGGTCGCCGCCTTCGTCCTCGGACTCCTCACCACGTTCGCGTTCCTGCCCCTGGTCGTGGTCGGCGCCCTGCTGTACACCCGGGCCGAGACCCGGTTCGGGGAGGACCCCGCGCGGGCCCGCACGCTGGTCAACTGGTCGTGGCTCAGCATCACGGCCCCCGTCGTGGTCGCGGTCGTCGCGGTCGTCGCCGTCGCCGCGCTGAAGGGCTAGCGGGAAGAGGACCGGCCCGGGACGGGTTGGCACAGGGTATGACCGTGCGCCTCTCCGTCCTCGATCTCGCCCCTGTCGTGACCGGCTCCACGTCCGGGCAGGCCCTGCGCAACACGCTCGACCTGGCCCGGCACGCCGAGCGGCTCGGCTTCCACCGGTACTGGCTGGCCGAGCACCACGCGATGCCCGGCATCGCCAGCTCGGCGACCGCCGTGCTGATCGGGCAGGTCGCGGCGGCGACCTCCCGGATGCGGGTGGGGTCGGGCGGGGTCATGCTGCCCAACCACGCGCCGATGGTCGTCGCCGAGCAGTTCGGGACGCTGGAGGCGCTGTACCCGGGGCGCATCGACCTCGGCCTCGGCCGGGCGCCCGGCACCGACCAGGCGACCGCGCGGGCGCTGCGCCGGTCCGCCGAGGCGCTGTCGGTCGACGACTTCCCCGAGCAGGTCGTCGAGCTGCGGAACTACTTCGCCGCGGACAGCAAGGTGACCCCCGCCGCAGGGAACGAGCCGCCGGTGTGGCTGCTCGGATCCAGCGGGTACAGCGCGCGGCTCGCCGGCCTGCTCGGCCTGCCGTTCGCGTTCGCGCACCACTTCAGCGCCGAGAACACCGTGCCCGCCCTGACCCTGTACCGGCAGTCGTTCCGTCCCGGCGCGCTGGACGCGCCGTACTCGATGATCGGGGTGTCGGTGACGGCGTCCGACACCGACGAGCGGGCGCGCGAGCTGGCCGCGCCGCAGGCGCTGTCGTTCCTGAGGCTGCGGCAGGGCCGTCCCGGGCTGCTGCCGACGCCGGAGGAGGCCGCGTCCTACCCGTACACGCCGCTGGAACGGCAGATGATCGACGCGCGGCTGGCCGACCAGGTCGTGGGCGGCCCGGACGCCGTCCGCAAGCAGCTGGACGACCTCGTCGGCCGGACCGGCGTCGACGAGGTCATGGTGACCACGCAGGTCTTCGACCACGCCGACCGGCTGCGCTCCTACGACATCCTCGCCGAGCTGTACCCGGAGAACCTCGGCGCGGCGTGACGCGGACCCCGGTCGCCGGCGCGCGGTCCGCGTCTCAGACGCCCTCGGCGGCGTGGACGACGCGGCCGTCGAAGACGGTCATCGCGACCGGCGTGTCCGGGAGGTCGTGCGGGTCGAGGGCGGTCAGGGTGCCGTCCAGGACGGTGACGTCGGCGGCCTTGCCGGGTTCGAGGCTGCCCTTCCAGTCCTCGGCGAAGTCCTGCCACGCGGCGTTGGAGGTGTAGGCGCGCACGGCGTCCGGCAGACCGACGCGCTCCGCGGGCCCGAACGTGCGGCCGCTGGCCCTGGACTCGCGCAGCATCATCGCCGCGATCCCCTGCCGCCAGTTCGGGTAGGTGACGGGGGCGTCGGAGCTCGCGGTGACGGGGATGCCCGCCTCGACCGCCGACCGGACCGGGTACTGGTAGGCGGCCCGTTCGGGGCCGAGCAGCTCCTCCACCTGGTCGGCGATCGTCCACTGGATGGCCGGGTTCATGTTCGCGCCGAAGCCGTGGGCGGCGAGCTTGCGCAGGCTCTGCGTGCCGGGCAGGTCGGCGTGGATGACGTAGTGCCGCGGGTCGTCGCGGGGGTGCTCGACCTGCGCGGCCTCGAAGGCGTCCACCACGGCGTCGAGCGCCCGGTCGCCGGTGACGTGCACGCCGAGCTGGTGTCCCGCGACGTGCGCGAGCCGGACCATCTCGGTCAGCTCCCGGGTCTTCAGCGCGTCGGCGGCGCCGTGCACGCACAGGCACCCGAAGCCGCCGCCGCCCGCGTACTCCTGGTGCATCCAGGCCGTCCTGTTGGGCGGGGTGCCGTCGGCGAAGACCTTGACGCCGAGGACGCGCAGGATGCGCGGGTCCACGTCCCGGGGGACCCGCGCGCTCGCCAGGCCCTCGGCGATCTCGGCGGCCGAGCCGCCCATGCCGGTGAGCAGCAGCAGGACGCCGACCCGGGCGGCCAGGTCGCCGGCGCGGGCCAGCTCGCCGTAGACGTCCAGGGTGAGCTGGGCGGACGCGCCCGCGAACAGGCTCGCGCCGCCGGGTCCGAGGCCCGGCTCGGTGAAGCTGGTGATGCCCTCGCGGTGCAGGACGGCGACGGCCGCCCGGATGGCGCGCTCGACGTCGTCCCGGGTGAAGGGGGGCAGGTGCCGCTGGACCAGGTCCTGCGCGCCCTCGGCGAGCAGGCCGGTCGGGTTGCCCGCGCCGTCGGTGTGGACGACCCCGCCCTCGGGGACGGGGGTGGACGCGTCGACGCCCGCCAGCTCCAGCGCCCGCGAGTTGACCCAGGCGAGGTGGCCGCTGAAGTCCTGGAGGAAGACGGGGTGGGCCGGGGCGACCGCGTCGAGGTCGGCCCGGTCGGGCGTCCGGGCACCGTCGGCGCACTCGGCGAGGTAACCGGTGTCCCAGCCGTTGCCGCGGATCCACTCGCCCTCGGGGATCCGGGACGCCGCGTCCTTGACCGCCGCCTGGACGTCGGCGATCGACCGGACGGCGGGGAACCCCGCGTCCAGGGCCAGGGGCGGGCGGGTGGAGCCGAACGCGCAGGCGTGCAGGTGCGAGTCGTTGACGCCGGGGAGCGCGGTCCGCCCCCGCAGGTCGACGACCTGCGTGCGCGGGCCCGCCAGCGCCCGGATCTCCTCGCTCCCGCCGACCGCGCTGATCGTCCCGCCGGTGATCGCCAAGGCCCGCGCCACGCGGAACCGCGCGTCGGCGGTGAGGACCTCGCCGTCCAGCAGCACCAGGTCCGGCGTCGCCGTCATCTCCGCCCCTTCCTTTGGCCCCAAACGTTCCCGGTGAACGTACGGGGCCGAACGATGGACGGTCAAGACCGGGCGGACAGCGGGATGAAGCGCTCCCCGGGCGTCCGGGCATGCCGGAACCGCCGGCCTCCGGGCGGAGACCGGCGGTCGGCGCCGGCGCCGGTCAGCCCTCGAAGGCCGCCTCCAGGACGTCCAGCCCCTCGACCAGCAGTTCCTCCGGGATGACGAGCGGCGGCAGGAAGCGCAGCACGTTCCCGTACGTCCCGGTCGTCAGCACGAGCAGGCCGTTCTCGTGGCAGGCGCGCGCGATCCGCGCGGTCAGCTCGGGGTCGGGCTCCTTCGTCCCCTCCCGCACCAGCTCGATGGCGATCATCGCGCCGCGCCCGCGCACGTCCCCGATCGCCGGATGCCGCCCGGCGAGGGCGCGCAGCCGGGGCACCATGACCTCCCCGATCCGGCGGGCCCGCTCGGTGAGCTTGCCGTCCTCGATCTCCTCCAGCACGGCGAGCGCCGCCTCGCAGGCGAGCGGGTTGCCGCCGTAGGTGCCGCCGAGCCCGCCGCCGTGCACCTTGTCCATGATGTCGGCGCGCCCGGTGACGGCCGCCAGGGGCAGCCCGCCCGCGATGCCCTTCGCCGTCGCGACCAGGTCGGGGACGATCCCCTCGTGCTCGCAGGCGAACAGGTCGCCGGTCCGCGCGAAGCCCGTCTGCACCTCGTCGGCGACGAACAGGATCCCGTTGGCGCGGCAGAACTCGGCGAGCGCCGGGAGGAACCCGGGCGCGGGCTCGATGAACCCGCCCTCGCCCTGGATCGGCTCGATCAGCAGCGCCGCGACGTTCGTCCCGCCGATCTGCTTGGTGATCTGGTCGATCGCCTGCGCCGCCGCCTCCGGCCCGCAGTTGTCGGGGCCGGTCGGCCACCGGTACGGGTAGGCGAGCGGCATCCGGTACACCTCGGGCGCGTACGGGCCGAACCCCTGCTTGTAGGGCATGTTCTTCGCGGTCAGCGTCATCGTCAGCAGCGTCCGGCCGTGGTAGCCGTGGTCGAACGCCACGACCGCCTGCCGCCCCGTCGCGTACCGGGCGATCTTGACGGCGTTCTCCACCGCCTCGGCGCCGCTGTTGACCAGCAGGGAGCGCTTCTCGTGGTCGCCGGGCGTGATCCGGTTGAGGTTCTCGCACACCGCGACGTAGGACTCGTACGGCGCGACCATGAAGCAGGTGTGGGTGAACCGGTCGGCCTGCGCCTTCACCCGCGCCGCGACCCGCGGGTTGGCGTTGCCGACGTTCGTGACCGCGATCCCGGAGCCGAAGTCGATCAGCGAGTTGCCGTCGGCGTCGACGATCACGCCGCCGTCGGCGTCCGTCACGTACACCGGCAGGACGCTGCCGACGCCGGGCGGCACCGCCGCGAGGCGCCGCTCGTGCAGCGCGCGGGAGCGCGGCCCGGGGATCTCGGTCACGACGCGGCGCTCCTGCGGCAGGCGTGGGCCGCTCGCGCCGGGGAAGGGGTCCTGGCTGGTCATGGCCTGAACATAAGCCGGGCGCCGCCTACGATGAACCGTACGGGACGGCGAAATCCGTCCGGCGAGGTAGACACTTTGCACAGGGATTGACATGCCGCCCACGCTGGCCGCCGTGGCCGCCCTTCCCCAGCTCGGGCTGCGGTCGCTGACCGGACCGCTCCCCGCGACCCCGGTCGTGTGGGTCGCCGTCAGCGAACTGGAGGACCCGACCCCGTTCCTGGAGGGCGGCGAGCTGGTGCTGACCACCGGCATGCGGCTCACCGCCGCGAACGCCGAGGGCTACGTCTCCCGGCTGGTCGCGCGGGGCGTCGCCGGGCTCGGCTTCGCCGTCGGCGTCATCCACGAGACCGTCCCCGCCGGGCTGCTCGCCGCGGCCCGCGACCAGGGCCTCGTGCTGCTGGAGGTACCGCGCCCGACCCCGTTCATCGCGATCGGCAAGGCGGTCTCCCGGGTCCTCGCCGCCGAGTGGTACGAGGACGTGACCCGCGCGTTCCAGGCCCAGCGCGAGCTGACCCGCGCCGCGCTCACCGGCCCCGGCGCGCTGGTCGCCCGGCTGGCCCGGCTCCTCGGCGGGTGGGCGCTGCTGCTGGACGCGTCCGGCGACGTGCGGCACGCCGAGCCCGCCCGCGCCCGCGACCCCACCGGCGACCTCGCGCCCGAGCTGGCCCGGCTGCGGCGCCGCCCCGACGGGGGCGGCCCGGCCGCGAGCATCGCGCTGGCCGTCCCCGACGACCACATCGTCGTGCAGCGCATCGGGCTGGGCGAGCGGCCGCGGGGGTTCCTCGCGGTGGGCGCCGACGCGCCGCTCCCGCCCACCGCGCACACGATCGTGGGCGCCGCCGTGGCCCTGCTGACGCTCCAGTCGGAGACGCCGCGCACCGGGCGCGACCTGCGGGCATCGCTGGCGGCGCTGCTGCTCGGCCGCCCCGGCGAGGGCCCGGCGATCCCGCGCGGGCCCGTCCGGGTACTGGCCTGCGCGGGCGGCGCCGCCGTCCTGGACGCGCTGGAGTCCGACGCGGCCGGGGCGCGGTGCCCGGCGCTGCCGCTCGGCGGGCACATCGCCGTGATCGTGCCGGACGGGGAGCTCGGGACGGTCGAGCGCATCCTGGCGGGCAGCGGTCCGATCGGCGTCAGCGACCCCGCCTCCGGGGACCTGCGCGCCGCGCTGCGGCAGGCCGAGGAGGCCCTCGCGGCGGCCGGGCGCTCGGACCGGGACGTCCTGCACTACTCCCGGCTCCCCGGGCAGGGCGTGCTCGGCCTGATGGACCCCGGCCCCGCGCACGCCTTCGCCGACGCGCTCCTCGCCCCCCTCCGCGCGGAAGGCCTGGTCGGGACCGTGCGGGCCTACGTCGCGGCCAACGGGCACGGGGAGGCGGCGGCGCGTGCGCTCGGCGTCCACCGGCACACGCTGCGGTCGCGGATGCGCAAGGCGGCCGAACTCCTCGGGCGCGACCCCGACGATCCGGCCGTCCGCGCCGAACTGTGGATCGCGCTCGCCATCACGTCCAACGGCGAGGAGCGGATTGGACATCGCGGCGACTCCCAATCGGGCGCGCCGCGGATACCGTGAAACGCATGAACGTGACCCCATTCTGGCTGGCCGGCCGGCCTGAGACCGGTGACGGTGAGCTGACCGTTACGCATCCCTACGACGGCCGCGTGGTCGGGACGGCGGCGGTGCCGACGCCCGCGCAGGTGGAGGAGGCCGTCGCCGCCGCCGACGCCGTCCGCCGGGAGGCGGCGGCGCTGCCGCTGCACGTGCGGGCCGAGGCCCTCGCGCACGTGTCCGCGCGGCTCGCCGAGCGCGCCGAGGAGGTCGCCCGGCTGATCACGGGCGAGAACGGCAAGCCGCTGCTGTGGGCGCGCGGCGAGGTGACGCGCGCCGTCTCCACGTTCCGGTTCGCCGCCGAGGAGGCCCGCCGCATCGCCGCCACGACGCAGCGGCTCGACACCGACCCGGCCGCCGAGGGCCGGATGGCCTACATCACCCGCGTGCCGAAGGGCCCGGTGCTCGGCATCTCGCCGTTCAACTTCCCGCTGAACCTCGCCGCCCACAAGATCGCCCCGGCGATCGCGGCGGGCGCGCCGATCGTCCTCAAGCCCGCCCCCGCCACGCCGCTGTCGGCGCTGCTGCTCGGCGAGCTGCTGGCCGAGACCGACCTGCCCGCCGGGATGTTCTCGGTCCTGCCGGTGCCGAACGACCGGGCCTCCGCCCTGGTCGACGACCCGCGGCTGCCGATCGTGTCGTTCACCGGCTCCGTGCCGGTCGGCTGGGCGATCAACGATCGGGCGCCGCGCAAGCACGTCACCCTCGAACTCGGCGGCAACGGCGCCGCGGTCGTCCTGCCCGACGCCGACCTCGACTGGGCCGCCCAGCGCATCGGCCTGTTCGCCAACTACCAGGCGGGGCAGAGCTGCATCGCCGTCCAGCGCGTCTACGTCGACCGGTCCGTCCTCGACGAGTTCCTGCCGAAGCTGGTCGACACGGTCTCCTCCCTCGTCACCGGCGACCCGTGGGACGACAAGACCCAGGTCGGCCCGCTCGTCGACCAGGCGGCCGCCGAGCGCGTCGAGGCGTGGGTGGACGAGGCCGTCGCGGCGGGCGCGCGCGTGCTCACCGGCGGCACCCGCGAGGGCGCGGCGTACGCGCCGACCGTCCTCGCCGACGTCCCGCCCGACTCCAAGATCGCCCGCGAGGAGGTCTTCGGCCCGGTCATGTTCGTCCAGCCGGTGGACGGCGCCGACGAGGCGTTCGCCCTCGTCAACGACTCCACGTTCGGCCTCCAGGCGGGCGTGTTCACCCGGAGCCTGGACGTGGCGTTCCGCGCCCACCGCGAGCTGGACGTGGGCGGCGTCGTGATCGGCGACGTCCCGTCCTACCGCGCCGACCAGATGCCCTACGGCGGCGTGAAGGACTCGGGCGTCGGCCGCGAGGGGCTGCGGTCGGCGATCGCCGACTACACCGAGGAGAAGGTCATGATCCTCACAGGTCTGCCCCTCTAGCCGCGGCCGCGGGGCCCCGCGCGGAGCCGGGCGCGCGGGGCCCCGCGTACAGCCCGGTGCGCAGGGCCCCGGCCGCCTCGGACGCCGCCTCCCGGAACCGCCCGCCGAGCGACCACATGTTCGCGAACCCGTGGATGAGGTCCTCCTGCCGCCGCAGGGCGACGGGCACGCCCGCCTCGCGCAGCCGCTCGGCGAACTCCTCCCCCTCGTCCCGCAGCGGGTCGAACCCGGCGGTGACGAGGTAGGTGGGCGGGAAGCCGGAGAGGTCCTCGGCGACCAGCGGCGAGGCGGCCGGCTCGGCGCGCCGCGCCTCCGGGCAGTAGTGGTCGCTGAACCACGTCATGTCTTCGTCGGTCAGGTAGAACCCTTCGGCGAACAGGTCCCGGGACCGCCGCAGCACGGCCATGTCGACCGCCGGGTAGTACAGCAGCGCGAAGTCCGGCGTCCGCCGCGCCGTCAGCCCCACCACCGCCGCGAGGTTGCCGCCGGCGCTGTCGCCCCCGACCGCGACGGCTCCCGGGTCGGCGCCGAGGTCGCCGGCGTGGGACGCCGCGTACTCGTAGGCGGCCAGGGCGTCGTCGGCCGCCGCCGGGTACGGGTGCTCGGGCGCGAGACGGTAGTCCACCGACAGCACCCGCAC
This sequence comes from Actinomadura verrucosospora, assembly GCF_039540335.1. Classification (NCBI taxonomy): domain Bacteria; kingdom Bacillati; phylum Actinomycetota; class Actinomycetes; order Streptosporangiales; family Thermomonosporaceae; genus Actinomadura; species Actinomadura verrucosospora. Next base: position 54,048 of record NZ_BAABEV010000009.1, read on the forward strand.
CTCCGCGTGCACGGCGAGATACCGGCACACCGTGTCGTGGGTGTCGAGGCTCCCGATGACCCAGCCGCCGCCGTGGTAGAAGACGAGCAGCGGCGACCCCTCCGCGAGGCCCTTCGGCGTGTAGAGCCGCGCCGGCACGCCGCCCGCGTCCACGTCCCGCGTCCGGACGGGGCGCGCCGGCACCTTAGGCAGGTACGCCTGCCCTCGGGCGATCCCGCGCCGCGCGTCCTCGACCGTGCCCCCCGCCAGCCTCCGCTCGCCCTCCAGCCGCATCATCGCGAGCAGCAGCTGCGCGTCCAGCGCCAGCTCCTGCCCGTCCCGCCGGACCGGCGCCCCGGCGACGAGCCGCTTCACCGGCCCCGGCAGCGCGAACACGGCGCGGAGCACGGCCCCGGTCACCCCCGGCGGCACCTTCTCGGTCAACGACGCCACACCAGCCTCCAGCCCTCGGGTCCCGGACACCGTACTCTCCAGTAGCCGGGCGGCACAGCCCCGGGCGCGAGCGCGTGTGACCACCTGGTCGTACGGGCCCGGTCAGAGGTGGTAGGCGTACTCGCGGAACTCCCAGTCGGTGACGTGGCGCCGGAATCGCGCGACCTCGTCCCGCTTGTAGGCCAGGAACGCGGTCGCGAACTCCCGGCCGAGCACCTCGGTGAGCGCCTCGTCGGCGGCGAGCGCGTCGAGCGCCGCGGGCAGGTCAGCGGGCAGGACGGGCGCCTTCGCGGCGTCGTAGCCGTAGCCCTCCAGCGGCGGCGGCGCGGACGCCTTGTCGCGGATCCCCAGGTAGACGGCCGCGATCAGGCCGGCGACGCCCAGGTAGGGATTGGCGGAGGCGTCCCCGAGGCGCACCTCCAGCCGGGCCGCGGCGCCGCGCTCGGGCGGGATCCGGAGCATGGCGCTGCGGTTGTCCAGGCCCCAGTCGATCAGCCAGGGGGCGAGGCTGTCCGGGCCGAACCGCTTGTAGGAGTTGATCGTGGGGTTCAGCAGCGCGGCCAGGGCCGGGGCGTGCTCCAGCACCCCGGCGATCGCGTGGTGGGCGGTCTCGGACAGCCCGTCCGGCCCCCCGCCCTCGAAGACGTTGCGCCCGTCCGCCTCCAGGCAGGAGAGGTGGACGTGGAAGCCGGAGCCGCCGTCGTCGTTGAACGGCTTGGCCATGAAGGTGGCGAGCCGGCCGTCCAGCCGGGCGATCTCCTGGACGGCCGCCTTGAACCGGAACGCGCGGTCGGCGGCGTCGAGCGCGCCGGAGTGCGCGAGGTTGATCTCGAACTGGCCGCCGCCGAACTCGTGGTTGCCCATCGTGACGCCGAGGCCGAGGTCGCGCAGGTGCCGGAGCGTGCGCAGCAGGTGCCCGTCCGGGTCGCCCTTGCGGCCGGCGGTGTAGACGTTGCCGGGCGCGTCCCCGTACCGGCGCCAGCCGGTGGGCGAGGACGGGTCGGGCTCGCAGAGGTAGTACTCCAGCTCGGGTCCGGCGACGGCCTCCAGCCCGAGTTCCCGCAGCTTCCCGATCGCCCGCCGCAGCACCTCCCGGGGCCCCTCGGGGCACGGCTCGCGGCTTCCGGGCTCGCACGCGTCGCCGATGCAGGACGCGACGCCGTCCTCCCAGGGGACGGCGGCGAGCGTCGACAGGTCGGGCCGCACGCAGATGTCGGGGAGTCCGGCGTCCAGCCCGCCCGGCACCTCGACGGTGTCGCCGCCCGGGGTCGTGTGGAAGACCGCCCGGCAGAACGACAGGCCGTGCTCGACCGCCTGGGGCAGCCGCTCGACGAGCACGTCCCGGGCGCGCTCGACGCCGATCAGGTCGGTGTAGGACACCCGGACCACGTCGATCCCGTCGGCGGCCAGCCGCTTCACCACGTCCTCGACCGGTCGGCTCACGGGCGCTCCCCTCAGATCATTTGGGACCAAACCATATGGCGGGCGGCGGTCCCTGGCAAGGGTCGCGGCGAGAGGACCCGGACCACGGGGCGAGGTGGCGGAACCGGACGCCGCCGGCATATCGTATGGGCCCAAACGAATGGAGGTACGTGGTGGCGACCGTGCGAGGCTTCCTGCACCCCAAGACCGCGACGGGGCGCTCGTCGCTCGTCCCGAGCCCGCCGTGGCACTACTCGGGCGACCTGCTCACGGTCGAGTACCGCACCGACCCGGCCCGCGTGGCCGAGCTGCTGCCCGCGCCGCTGTCCCCCGCCCCGGACGACCCGGGCGCCGTCGCGCTCATCTGGGCCGACTGGCAGTCCTGCGCGGAGTCCGGCGAGGAGCTGCTGGACCCCGTCCGGGCGCAGTACAAGGAGTGCTTCGCCGTCGTCCGCTGCTCGTTCGAGGGACGCACCTACTCGCGCTGCGTCCACATCTGGGTCGACAAGGACTTCGCCATCGCGCGGGGCCTGCACCAGGGCTACCCGAAGAAGCTCGGCTCGATCCACCAGACCCGCCCGCACCCCTACGGCCGGGCCGCGCCCCGCATCGCCGCGGGCGAGCGGTTCGGCGCCACCCTCGCCGCCGCCGACCGCCGCCTGGCCGAAGCGGTGGTCACGCTGCACGGACCGTCCGAGACGAACGGCTTCGTCAACGGGCACCCGATGGCCCACCACCGCTTCCTGCCGTCCATCGAGCCGGGCGGCGCCCCGTCCCTGGACGAGCTGATCGAGTCGGGCGCCTCCTCCTTCGAGGCGGGCCAGGCGTGGAAGGGCGAGGCCGACCTGCGCCTGTTCGACTCCCCCACCGAGGAGCTGTCACGCCTGACGGTCGAGGAGCCCATCGCCGCCTACTACCGCCAGGTGGGCGTGGTGTGGGACGGCGGCCGCCGCCTGGCCTGACCGTCAGGACGCGCGTGTCCGGCGCCGCCAGTAGGCGAGCGTGACGGCGGCGAGCAGCGGCCCCCACGCCACCAGCGGCGCGTAGGCGACGACGCCGAGCACGCCCTGCCAGTCGTGGAAGTGGATGGGGAAGCCCTCGGGCAACGGGCGCCCCTGGATGGTCTCCTGGAACACCAGGCAGTTCACGACGGAGGCCGTCCACATCGGGGTCAGGATCGCGGCGCCCACGAGACCTGGGACCACGGCGGCCGCGACCGGCACGCGCCGTCCCCGGAGGCCCGGCACCCACCGCGGGAACACCTCTCCCCAGCCGGCGACCATCCCGACGGCGGTGAACGCCACCGCCTCCGACAGGATCGACAGCAGCACCACGTACGCCTCCAGCGGCACCCAGCCGGGAAGGTCGCCTTTCGCGGTCCCCGTGTCCAGGCCGTCGCCGCTGAGGATCGGCAGGTGGAGGGCGAAGGCGGCGATCCGCCACAGTCCCGACGGCAGGACGGTGAACGGCACGGCCAGGGCCGCGATCCGCGCCCAGCGCGGGACGCCCGCGACCGGCGCGTGCGCGGCTTCCCAGCCCGCGCGCAGCCGCGCGAACGGAACCGATGGCGTGCTCGCAAGGGTCATGGCCCCACCCTCGCGCCCGCCCCGGCCGCGTTGATCACCCGCGGGCGCCACGCCCCTCCCCCGCACGGGGGAATCCCGGAACGGGGTCACGGGGATCGTACGGAGTCGAACGACCGCCGACGGGAGTAGATTCGCCTTCGGTCCGCCGGAGGCGCGCGAGCGGGCCGGCGCCGGACCCTACGGGAGGACGCACGTGACCGGGCACCACACCCTGCAAGAGACCGAGCAGGCCATCCAGCGGCGGCTCGGGGACGTCCCGCTGCGGCACGACGCGATGATGGCGGTGTCCAACATCTACCGCGCCGCCGCCGCGATCCGGCAGCACTTCGAGAGCTCGGTCCTGCGCGGCGCCGACCTGACGTGGACGTCGTTCGTCGTCCTGTGGGTGGTGTGGATCTGGGACGAGATGGAGACGCGGCACGTCGCCGAGGAGGCCGGGATCTCCAAGGGCACGCTCACCGGGGTCGTGAAGACGCTGGAGGGGCGCGGCCTGATCGAGCGCGGCTCGCACGCGACGGACGGGCGGCTGGTCCTGCTGCGGCTGACCGGCAAGGGGCAGGAGCTGATGCGGGAGATGTTCCCCGCGTTCAACGCCGAGGAGGCGTTCGTGGTGGAGGGGCTGAGCGGCGAGGAGAACCGCGCCCTCGCCGGGACGCTCCGGTCGGTGGTCGAGCACCTGGAGGAGGAGGGCGAGGAGCGGCGGGCCGCGCTGCGCGAGCAGTCGCCGCCGCCGCCCCGGCGCTCGGGCCGCCGCTCGCGCGCCTGACGCCCTCCCGCTCACCCGCGCGGCGGGCGGACGCCCCGGAACTCCCAGTCTCCGCCGAACGCGGTGGAGACGACCTCCTCGGACTCGGTGGGCTGCGCGCCGCAGTCGTCCCGCACGGGGACGGGCCCGCCGACGATGTGGTTGCGGAGCCGTCCGAGCCCCTCGGCCTCGACCTCGACGACGTCGCCGGGCCGGACGGGACGCGAGTTCGCCGGCGTGCCGGACAGCAGCACGTCCCCCGGATACAGCGTGATGGTGCGGGCGATGTCGGCGACGAGGTAGTGCATGTCCCACTCCATCTCGTCGGTGCTGCCGTCCTGCACGAGCTCGCCGTTCACGTACGTGCGCAGGTACTTGCCGCGGAAGTTCCAGTCGGTGACCAGGCCCGGCCCCAGGGGGCACAGAGTGTCGGAGCCCTTCACGCGCAGCATCGAGCCCGCGTCGGTGTCGCGGAAGTCGTGCAGGCCGTAGTCGTTCGCGACCGTGTAGCCGGCGATGTGGGCGCCGGCCTCCTGGGGGGAGACGTTGCGGGCCGTCCGGCCGATGACGATCGCGATCTCGCCCTCGTAGTTCAGGTACCGGCACCGCTCCGGGCGGACGACGGCGCCGCCGTGCGCGTTCAGCGCCGAGACCGGCTTGTGGAAGTAGGTCGGCGCGGGCGGCAGTTCCGTCCGGAACTCCTCCACCCGGCTGCGGTGGTTGAGGTGCACCGCGACCACCTTCGACGGCTCGCACGGCGGCAGGTGGACGGCGTCGGCCGCCCGCACCCGGCGGCCGTCCGCGGCGAGGAGGTCGTCACCGTCCCGGACGACCTGGGTCGCGGCGCCCTCCAGCAGGATTCTCCGATACTCGGTCATCAGGCCGTCCATCCGTTCGCGGGGCGGTCGAACCAGATGTGCACCTGGCCCGTTCCGACGGAGTTCTCGTAGTCGCTGTAGAGGCGCCCGGGGGCGGTGCAGGCGTGCTCGCCGAGGGCGCCGATCATCATGAGGTAGTGGCCGAAGCGGGCCTCGGGCCTGAAGGCCAGGAACTCCGGCATGGTGTCGAGGACGCGGGCGTGGTCGCCGTTCCCGAGCCAGGCGATGCGCTGCTCGTCGGCGGCCCGCGCCTGCGGCGTGAAGATGTGCTCGGGGCCGGACGCCTCGTGGTCGCGGATCACGCGCAGCGGCCAGAAGGTGTGCGACAGCGCGCCGGAGGCGATCAGCAGGACGCGCCGGCCGGTCGCGGCGACGGCGTCGCCGAGGGCGCGGCCGAGGCGCAGGAAGTCCTCGGTGTCGGCGGTCTGGCACACGCCGATCGAGATCCACCGCTTCCCCGGCACGCCCAGGTAGGGGTCGTCGCGGACGCCGAGGTGCGTCCACAGGTTGACGGTCGCGTAGTAGATCGGCAGGTGGGGGTCGTCGATCGGGGTGATGTACGTCCCGTGCCTGCCGGCGTAGCGCGCCACCGCGCGGGCCAGCTCGGGGTCGCCGGGGATGTCGTAGGGCATGCGGCACATGCCGCGCGGCAGTTCCTCGGACGTGTAGAGCCCGGCGCGGCGGTCCTGCGCCGTGGTGACGAACTCGACGGTGGTGGCCCAGTGCGAGTCGAGGACGACGACCGTGTCGTAGTCGTCCCGCTCGAAGACGTCCGCGCGGAGCCTGCGCAGGCCGGAGACGAGCGTGGTGTCCTCGCCGCCGTTCAGCTCGCGGCGCGTGGCCTCGGGCAGCACGATCGTGGGGACGTGCGAGAGGAGCCCCGCGCCGACTACCTCGCCCATGGCGCCGTCACCGTGTTCTTCAGGTCGCAGTAGAAGTCGAAGCTCCAGTCGCCGCCCTCGCGCCCGACCCCCGACTGCCGGGACCCGCCGAACGGGGCCCGCAGGTCGCGGACGAAGAAGCAGTTGACCCACACCGTCCCGGCCACGAGCCGCCCGGTGACGCGCCGCGCGCGCTCCGGGTCACCCGTGGCGAGGGTGGCGGCGAGGCCGAACCGGGTGCCGTTCGCCATGGCGACGGCCTGGTCCTCGGAGTCGAAGGTCTGGAGGGTGAGGACGGGCCCGAAGACCTCCTCGGTGAGGATCTCCGCTCCCTCGGGGGCGCCGGTGAACAGCGTGGGCCGGTAGTAGAGGCCGCCCAGGTCGTCGTTCGGGCCCCCGCCGAGGAGGGCGCGGGCCCCGGCGTCCTTGGCGCGCCGGACGAATCCGTCCACCCGTTCGAGGTGGCGGCGGTGGATCTGCGGGCCGACGTCGGTGGACTCGTCGCGGGGGTCGCCCTGCCGGAGCCTGGACGCCTTCTCGACGAACCGCGCGGTGAACTCGTCCGCGACGGACGACTCGACGAGCAGCCGGGTGCCCGCGAGGCACACCTGGCCCGCGTTGTCGTACTGCTCGATGGCGAGGTCGGCGGCCAGGTCGAGGTCGGCGTCGGCGAAGACGAGCAGCGGCGACTTGCCGCCCAGCTCCAGCGACAGCGGCGTCAGGTTCGCCGCGGCCGCGGCCGCGATCGTGCGGGCCGTGGGCACCGAGCCGGTGAAGCTGATCCGCCGCACGTCGGGGTGCGCGGTGAGCGGCCCGCCGACCTCCGCGCCGTAGCCCTGGACGACGTTGAGCACCCCGTCCGGCAGCCCCGCCTCGGCGGCGACGTCGGCCAGCAGGGACGCGGTGAGCGGCGTCCACTCGGCGGGCTTCAGCACGACGGTGTTCCCGGCGGCCAGGGCGGGCGCGATCTTCCAGGTGGCGAGCATCAGCGGCGCGTTCCACGGGGTGATGAGCGCGCAGACGCCCGCCGGGTTCCAGCTGACGTGGTTGGTGTGCCCGCGGGTGTCGAAGTCGTCGTGGCCGAGGCCGAGCAGCCGGTCGGCGAAGAACCGGAAGTTGTGCGCGACGCGGGGCATGACGCCGCGCCGGTGGGAGCGGACGAGCGCCCCGTTGTCGGCCGTCTCGACCCGGGCGAGCTCCTCGGCGCGCTTCTCCACGCCGTCGGCGACGGCGTGCAGCAGCCGCGCCCGCTCGTCCCTGCCCGTCCGGGCCCAGGCGGGGAACGCCCGGCGCGCGGCGGCGACCGCCGCGTCCACCTCGGCCGGACCGCCCCGCGCGATCTCGGCGATCGGCCGCTCGTCGATCGGGGAGACGTCGGTGAACACCGCGGCGGAGGCGGCGCGCTCACCGCCGATCCAGTGCCCGGTCTCGACGGCGACGCCCGCGACTGTTGCCATCGCTGCGTACCTCCAGTTTGTTTGGCCCCAAATAATCTAGGAAGCGGGGATGGCGGCGGTCAAGCCGTCCCGGCTATTGTTCGGGACCAAACGACTTGAGGGAGGGTCCGTGCCCGACGTCCCCTACGAGGAATGGCGCGCCCGCGCCGCCGGGCTCGCCCCGCACACCGGCCACCACATCGACGGGAAGTCCACCGGCTCCGGCTCGGTCCCCGTCGTGGCGCCCCGCGACGGGGCGACGATCGCGCACGTCGCGTCGGGCGGGGCGGCGGAGGTGGACGCGGCCGTCGCCGCCGCGCGCCGCGCCTTCGACACCGGCCCCTGGCCCCGCCTCGCGCCCGCCGAGCGCAAGGCCGCCCTCCTGCGCTGGGCCGGCCTCGTCGAACGCGACCGCGCGACGCTCGCCCTGCTGGTCAGCCTGGAGATGGGCAAGCCGATCTCCGAGGCGTACGGGATCGAGCTGCGCGCCGTCGCCGGCTGCCTGCGCTGGTACGCCGAGATCGCCGACAAGCGGCTGGACGAGGCCCCCCGCACCCCCTCCTCGTCCCTGGCCCTGGTGAGCCGCGAACCCGCCGGCGTCGTCGCGGCCGTCGTCCCGTGGAACTTCCCGCTGACGATGGCCGCCTGGAAGATCGCCCCGGCGCTGGCCGCGGGCTGCACGGTCGTGCTGAAGCCCGCCGAGGAGTCGCCGCTGTCGGCGCTGCACCTGGCCGCGCTCGCCGCCGAGGCGGGCCTGCCGCCCGGGGCGTTCAACGTCGTCAACGGCCCCGGCGAGACCGCGGGCCGCGCCCTCGGCGAGCACCCGTCCGTCGACGTCCTGGCGTTCACCGGCTCCACCGAGGTGGGGCGGCACTTCCTGCGCTACGCCGCCGCCTCCAACCTCAAGCGCGTCTGGCTCGAACTCGGCGGCAAGTCGCCCAACATCATCCTTCCGGACGCCCCGGACCTGGACGCCGCCGCCGACACGGCCGCCTGGGGGATCTTCTTCAACGCCGGCGAGATGTGCACGGCCCCGTCCCGGCTGCTCGTCCACCGCTCGGTCGCCTCCCGCGTCCTGGACCGGGTCGTCGCCCGCGCCGAGTCGCTCCGGATGGGCGACCCGCTCGACCCCGCCACCGAGATGGGCCCGCTGGTCTCGCCCGCCCACCACGCCCGCGTCGTGTCGCACGTGGAGGCGGCCCGCGCGGACGGCGCCCGCGTGCGCGCCGGCGGGCGCGCCGACGGCCGGTTCATGGCCCCCACCGTGTTCGACCGGGTCGACCCGGGGATGCGGATCGCGCGCGAGGAGGTCTTCGGGCCCGTCCTGGCCGTCCTGGAGTTCGACGACGTCGACGAGGCGGTCGGCCTGGCCAACGACACCGACTACGGCCTCGCCGCCGCCGTCTGGACCTCCGACCTCTCGACGGCGCACCGCGTCTCCCGCGCCCTGCGCGCCGGGACGGTCTGGGTGAACTGCTACGAGGAGGGCGACATGAGCGTCCCGTTCGGCGGCGTCAAGCTCTCGGGCCACGGCCGCGACAAGTCCCTGCACGCCATGGACAAGTACACCGACCTCAAGACGACGTGGATCGAGCTGTGAGGCCCCTCATCGCGCTTCCCGCCCGGTTCTCCGCGAGCGCCTCGGCCCTGCGGCACCGGGCCGAGGTCGCGTCCCGGTCCCTGGTCGAGGCGGTGCACCGGGCGGGCGGCGAACCGTTCCTCATGCACCCGGCCTCGCCGTTCGACCCGTCCCGGCTGGAGCGCTGCGACGGCGTGCTGCTGCCCGGCGGCGGCGACCTGCACCCCCGCCGCTACGGGGCCGCGTCCGCGCACGAGGCCCTGTACGACGTGGACGACGAGCAGGACGCCTTCGACCTCGCCCTGGCCGCCCACGCCCTGGACGCGGGCCTGCCGACCCTCGCCGTCTGCCGCGGCCTCCAGGTGGTGAACGCGGTGCTCGGCGGCACCCTCCACCAGCACATGGAGCCCGACCACCGGCACCGGGTCCACCCCGTGCCGGTCAGGCCCGGCACCCTGCTCGCCAAGACCCTCGACGCCGAGGAGACCGTCGTGTCCTGCTACCACCACCAGTCGGTCGCGGCCCTCGCCCCGGCCCTGGCCCCCACCGCCCGCGCCGCCGACGGCACCGTCGAGGCCGCCGAGCTCGCGGAAGCGCGGGCGTGGTTCCTGGGCGTCCAGTGGCATCCCGAGGACACCGCCGCCACCGACCGCGCCCAGCAGGCGCTCTTCACGGCCCTGGTCCAGGCGTCCGCCCGGCGGTGACCGCCGCGCGTCAGGGCTTGCGGACCAGGAGGCTGCCGGCGGGGACCGGGCGCTCGTTCTCCGCCGGACGGCGCAGGAGCCGCGCCACCTCCACCAGCCCCGCCTGGGCGGCCAGTTCGGCCATGGCGTCGACGGGCCGGCGGTAGGCGAGGGCGACCTTGTGGTCGAACGCCTCCGCCTCGTCCTCGTCGGTCGACTGGAACCCGACCAGGAGCAGGCCGCCGGGGGCCAGCACCCGGTGGAACTCCGCGAAGGCGCGCGGGATCTCCTCCGGCCCCAGGTGGATGGTCGAGTACCACGACAGGACGCCCGCCAGGCCGCCGTCCGGGAGGTCGAGCGCCGTGATGTCGCCCTCGTCGAAACGCAGGTGCGGGTGGTCGGCGCGGGCGCGGGCGATCATGGCGGGCGACAGGTCGAGCCCGAACGCGTCCAGGCCGAGGCCGTGCAGCAGCGCCGTCCCGCGGCCGGGGCCGCAGCCGAGGTCGGCGACCGGCCCGGCCGGGACCATCGCCGCGAACGCGGTGATCATCGCCCGGTCCAGATGGAGCTCGTCGAGCGCGTCGCGGAAGAGGTCGGCGTACAGGTCGGCGATGGCGTCGTAGGCGCTGGAGACGGTCTCGGTCATGATCCAGGACGGTAGCGCGCCTGGCGGGCGGCCGGGCCGGTGGGCGCGAGACCCGACAGCCCCCGCTCCACCGCCGCGGCGGCCCGGCGGCAGAACGCCTCCGGCTCGTCGGCGGCGTCCGGGCGCTCGTCGACGAGCACGTCCGCCAGCCCGCCGCGCAGCAGGTCCGCCGACCGGACGCCCTGCGCCTCGGCCATCTCGCCGGCCCGCGCCGGGGTCCGGTGGACGATCAGCGAGGCGCCCTCGGGCGGCAGCGGCGACAGCCAGGCGTGCCGGGCCACCAGGACGCGGTCGGCGGGCAGCAGCGCCAGCGCGGCGCCGCCCGTGCCCTCGCCCAGCAGCAGGCAGAGCGTCGGCGCCGGCAGGGTGATCAGGTCGGCCAGGCAGCGGGCGATCTCACCCGCGAGCCCGCCCTCCTCCGCCTCGGCCGACAGGACGGCGCCGGGCGTGTCGACCACCGTGACCAGCGGAAGGCCCAGCTCCGCGGCCAGCCGCATCCCGCGCCGCGCGACCCGCAGCCCGGCCGGGCCGAGCGGGTGGCCGCCGCGCTGGCCGCGCCGGTCCTGCCCCACCAGGACGCACGGCGCCGCCCCGAAACGGGCCAGGGCGAGCAGCAGGCCGGGCTCCGCCTCCCCCTGGCCGGTGCCCGACAGGGGCGTCACGTCCGCGGCCCCGAAGCGCAGCAGCTCGCGGACGCCCGGACGGTCCGGGCGGCGCGACCGCTCGATCGAGTCCCACGCCGTCCCCTCCGGCGGAACGCCCGCGGGCGGAGGCGAGGGCGCGGGCGCCGAGGGCGGCCGCCCGCACAGGACGTCCAGCGCGGCGGACGCCACCCCCGCGAGGTCGTCGATGGCCACCACGGCGTCCAGCAGGCCCTTGGCCGCCAGGTTCTCGGCGACCTGCACCCCCGGCGGGAACGGTTCCCCGTGCAGGCCCTCGTAGACGCGGGGGCCGAGGAAGCCGATCAGCGCGCCGGGCTCGGCGGCCGTCACGTGCCCGAGCGACCCCCACGACGCGAACACCCCGCCGGTCGTCGGATGCCTCAGGTAGACCAGGTAGGGCAGGCCGGCGGCCCGGTGGGCCATGACGGCGGCGGTGATGCGGGCCATCTGCACGAACGCGGCCGTCCCCTCCTGCATGCGGGTGCCGCCGGAGCACGGCGCGGCCAGCAGCGGCAGTCCCTCGGCGGTGGCGCGCCCGACGGCCGCGACGATCCGGTCCGCGGTGGCGAGTCCGATCGAGCCCGCGAGGAACCGGAACTCCGACACGACGAACGCGACGCGGCGCCCGCGCAGCAGGCCCTCCCCCGTCAGGACGGCCTCGTCGCACCCGCTGCGCTCGCGGGCGGCCGCGAGATCCTCGGCGTACGCGGAGGCGGGGGGCGGCTCCCCGGCGGGCGGAACGTCCCAGGACGTCCAGGCTCCCTCGTCCAGCACGCGGCGCAGCAGGTCGCGCGCCCCGACACGATCCGTCACGAAGCCCCTTCCGCCGGTCCCTCCTGCATGATGTCCTCACCCGGGGACCACCGGGCGCCCGGGGTGGACACTGGTGGGGACCCCGCGCACGAGGAGGGCATGTGTCCGAGGAGATCTGCTTCGCGTCCGCCCGCGAACTGGCGCGCCGGATCCGCGCCCGCGAACTGTCGGCGCGCGAGGTCCTGCAGGCGCATCTCGACCAGATCGAACGGACGAACCCGCAGGTCAACGCCATCATCACGCTGGTCGCCGAACGGGCGGAACGGCAGGCGCGCGAGGCCGACGAGCGGCTGGCGGCCGGAGAGCGGCCGGGCCCGCTGCACGGCCTGCCCGTGGCGCACAAGGACACCCACGCCACCGCCGGAATCCGCACCACCTCCGGTTCGCCGATCTTCGCCGACCACGTCCCGGACCGCGACGAACTCGTCGTCGAGCGGATCCGCGCCGCGGGCGCCGTCACGCTCGGCAAGACGAACACGCCGGAGTTCGCCGCCGGGTCCCACACCTTCAACCCGGTGTTCGGCCTGACCCGCAACCCCTACGACCCATCCCGGTCGGCGGGCGGCAGCAGCGGCGGCGCCGCGGCCGCACTGGCGTGCGGCATGCAGCCGCTCGCCGACGGCGGCGACATGGGCGGCTCGCTGCGCAACCCCGCCTCGTTCTGCAACGTCGTCGGGCTGCGCCCGTCGCCGGGCCGGGTGCCGTCCTGGCCGGTCCTCGCGGGCTGGTCGACGCTGGGCGTGCAGGGGCCGATGGCCCGGAACGTCGCGGACGCCGCGCTGCTGCTGTCGGTGCTCGCCGGCCCCGACCCGCGCAGCCCGATCGCGCTGGAGACGCCCGGGGCGGCGTTCGCCGCGCCGCTGGACCGCGACATCGCCGGGCTGCGCCTCGCCTGGTCCCCCGACCTCGGCGGGACGATCCCCGTCGACCCGGCCGTCACCGGCGTCCTCGCGCCCGCCGCCAAGGTGTTCGAGGAGCTCGGCTGCGCCGTCGAGGAGGCCTCCCCCGACCTGACCGGCGCCGACGAGGTCTTCCGCACCCTGCGCGCCTGGCACTGGGACATCACCCTGCGCCCCCTGCTGGACGAGCGCCGCGCCGACTTCAAGCCCTCCCTGGCCGAGAACATCGACGCCGGGCGCTCCCTCACCGGCGCCGACCTCGGCCGCGCCGAGACGCTCCACACGGCGCTGTTCCACCGCGTCCGGGAGTTCTTCGAGCGCTACGACGCGCTGCTGCTGCCGGTCAGCCAGGTCCCGCCCTTCGACGCCGGCGCCGAGTACCCGGGCGAGGTCGCCGGGCGGCCGATGCGCGACTACCTGGAGTGGATGCGGTCGTGCTTCCTCATCTCGGCGACCGGGTGCCCCGCCCTGTCGGTGCCCGCCGGGTTCACCTCCGACGGGCTGCCGGTGGGCCTGCAGATCGTCGGCCCCCACCACGCGGACCTGGCCGTCCTGCGGATCGGCCACGCGTTCGAGCGGGCGACCCGGCACGGCGACCGGCGACCGCCCCTCGCCCAGCCCTAGCCCTCCTCGCGGGGGATGCGCAGGACGAACCGGGCGCCCTGGTCGCTGTCGGCGGCCACGAGCGTGCCGCCGTGCGCGCGGGCGATGTCGCGGGAGATCGTCAGCCCGAGGCCGGTGCCGCCGCGGTCCAGCTCGCGGCCCTCGGAGAGCCGGTGGAACCGCCAGAAGATGCGCTCGCGGTCCTCCGGCGCGACCCCTGAGCCATCGTCGCGGACCTCCAGCACCGCCTCCGGTCCGTCCGCGGTCACCCGCACCCAGATCCGCGACTCCGCGTGCCGCTCCGCGTTGTCCAGCAGGTTCGTCAGCAGGCGGACGAGCTGGGCCTCGGTGACCCGGGCCACGACGCCCTCGTCCGCCGCGACCTCGACCGGGATCCGCCGGGGCCGCCGGCTCACCTCCGCCCGGACCAGCTCGCCGAGGTCGACCCGCTCCCGCGGGACGTGCACGCCCGCGCCCAGCCTCGCCAGGATGAGCAGGTCGCCGACGATGCCCTGCAGCCGGTCGGCGTCGGCGAGGGCCGCCCGGGCGACCGCCGGCCAGTCCTCGTCCTCCGGCTGCTCCAGCGCCGCCTCCAGCTGGGTGCGCAGGCCCGTCAGCGGGCTGCGCAGCTCGTGCGAGACGTCCGCGACGAACGCGCGCTGCCGCGTGAGGACGTCCTCCAGCCGGTCCAGCATCACGTTCACCGACTCGGCCAGCTCGGACACCTCGTCGTTGGGCGCCGGAACGGTCACCCGGCGGTCGGCGCCGCCGGTGATCTCCGTCATCTCGGCGCTCATCACCCGGACCGGCCGCAGCGCCCGCCGCACCGACAGCGACACGATCCAGCCCACCACGGTCGTCGCGACCAGCACCGTCACGACGAGCAGGGCGAGGAAGACCGACCTGGAGCGGGTGACCGTCGTGATGGGGGCGCCGACGTAGACCGTGCGGGTGCCGAAGCGGGTGTCGACCCGCTCGGTGACGAAGTAGAAGTCCGCGAGCCCCTGGGACCGCACGGTGTGGTACTCGGGGCGGCCCGCCACCGGTGAGACCGGGACCTTCACGGGGCCGTGGCCGCGCAGCGTGTCGCTGGCCGCGAGCACGCCGCCCTCGCCGTCCTGGACCTGGAGCAGCGGGAAACCGGGGTCCTCGACGCGGATCGTCCCCCGCAGGTCGGTCTCGCGCACGAGCGTGGAGAGGTCGGTCACGACCAGGGTGCCGCGGTCGTGCAGCCCGCGGTAGACGGTGCCGCGGAGGACCTGGTAGAAGAGCGTGACGCCGCCGACGAGCAGCAGCGCGACGATGAGGGTGGCGGCCGCGGTCACGCGGGTCCGCACCGACCAGGACACCGGCGACAGCCGGTCCCCGAGTATCCGCACCCGGCGCCCCTCCCCCTCCGGCTCGCGAGCGGCGGCCGGTGCCGCGCCGCGTCGACGCGCCGGGGGGAGGGCGCAGGACGGTTCTTACCGGGCCGTTGCCCTGCAAAACATCGCCACATATCGGACCGGCGCCCGTGCGGGCGGCGCCTCCCACCCCTGGGGAGCCGCCCACACGGGCACCGCTTCCCTCACTGTGCACGCCTCCGATGCACGGGGTGCTACATCGACGTGACGATCACGTTTCCGCCCTTCTTCGGAAAAACCCGCCATAATTCGCCGCCGATAGGGGATGGGTGGGCGGGAGAGACGGAAGGGGGGTGCTGGAGCACCGCATGGACACTGACTTCAGGCCACTCGAACCCGCCGACCCCCGAGAGGTCGGCGGCCACCGACTGCTGGGCAGGCTCGGATCCGGCGGCATGGGGACGGTCTTCCTCGGAGCCGACCCGGTGTCGGGCGGGCGCGTCGCGGTCAAGACGATCCATCCGCACCTCGCCGAGGACCCGTCCTACCGGCGGCGCTTCCGCGACGAGGCGCACCTCGCGAGCCGGGTCGCCTCGTTCTGCACCGCGCGCGTCCTCGCGCAGGGCGAGCAGGACGGTCTGCCCTACCTCGTCACCGACTACGTCGGAGGCGTGTCCCTGCACGACAGGCTCACCTCCGGCGGCCCGCTGCCGCCCGCCGACCTGCACGGCGTCGCCGTGGGCGTCGCCTCGGCGCTCGCCGCGATCCACGCGGCGGGGCTCGTGCACCGCGACATCAAGCCCGCCAACGTGATGCTCACCCTGTCCGGCTGCCGCGTCATCGACTTCGGCATCGCGGGCAGCCAGGACGCGCCGGACGATGCCGCCACGACCGGCCAGGTGTTCGGCACCCCCGGGTGGATCGCCCCGGAGGTGCTCGTCGGGGGCGCCTCGTCCCAGGCGGCCGACATCTTCGCCTGGGGCTGCCTCATCGCCCACGCCGGGACGGGGCAGATGCCGATCGGCGGCGACCCCGCGACGCTGCGCACCGCCGCCGGGGACGCCGACCTGTCCGGTCTCCCGGACGCGCTGGTCCCGCTCGTCCGGTGGGCGCTGGCGGAGGACCCGGCGGACCGCCCCACCGCGACCGACCTGCTCCTCGCCCTCGTCGAGCAGCCGCAGCCGCACGCCGCGGCCCGTCCCGCGGCGCGCCCCGCGCCTCCGGCCGGCCCGCCGCGCACCGCTCCCCGGCGCTCCCTCGCCCCGCACTCACGGCGGCGGCGCCCCACGCCCGTGCCCGCGACGCCGTCGCGGAGGTCCGGCGCCGAGGACACCGACACCAGGGCGTTCACGCCGCTCGGCGTGGCGGACGCCACGACGTCCACCCGCGCGCGTCTGCTGGCGGGCGCCGGGGCCGCGGCGGGCACCCTCCTGCTCGGAGCGGTCGTCCTCGGGATCACCGGCGCCAAGGCCCCTCCGCCGTCCTCGCCGGGGACGCCGGCCCCGTCCGCGCCGGCGGTCTCCGCCGCGCCGTCGAAGAAGGCGAGCGCCGTCAGGGCCGGAACGTCCAAGCGGCCCCTGGCGAAGACCGCCAAGCAGAAGCCGGTCCAGAAGCCGAAGCAGAAGCAGAAGGCGCAGGAGAAGAAGCCGAAGACGAAGCCGAAGCACGCGGCGAAGCACGGCAAGGCCAAGGGAAAGTACAAGCGCTGAGCCCGGCCCTCAGGGCCGCGCTCGTCAGGTGCGCCAGATCAGGACGAGGGCGCAGTCGTCGTCGCGCGCCGCGGCCATGGTCTCCACCAGCTCCCGCGCGCCGCGGCCGAACCCCTGCGGGACGAGCCGCTCCGCCTCGCCGAGCAGCCGGTCGATCCCGGCGTCGAGGTCGCTGCCGGGCGACTCCACCAGGCCGTCGGTGTACAGGAGCAGCGCGTCGCCCGGACGCAGCTGCCCCCGCTCGGGCACGCAGTTCAGGTCGGGCACCACGCCCAGCACCACGCCCTTGGCCGAGCTGACCCGCCAGGCGCCGCTGCCCGCGTCGAACTGGACGGCGGGCGGGTGCCCCGCCGACTCGACCGTGTACTCCCCCGTGCGCAGGTCGACCACGACGTGGACGGCCGTCACGAAGCCCTCGTCCCACTGCTGGCGGTGCAGGTACACGTTGCACGCGGGGAGGAAGTTCTCGGGCTGGACCGATCCAAGCAGGCCACCGAAGGCCCCCGAGAGCATCAGCGCCCTGGTTCCGGCGTCGGTGCCCTTGCCCGACACGTCGACCAGCGCGACCTCCAGCGTGTCACCGTCGGAGGCCGACACCACGAAGTCGCCGCCGAACGAGGAGCCTCCCGCCTGGAGCATCACGACCTGCGAGTTCCAGCCGTCGGGCAGCCGCGGCATCTCGCCGTGCCGCCGGAGCCGGTCGCGCAGCTCCAGCAGCATCGAGTCGCCGCGCAGGCCCTGCACGCCGAGCTGCTGGCGGGTCCGGGCGAGGGTGACGGCGAGCACCGCGGTGATGCTCAGCGTGGCGATCATGCCGAGCCCGAAGGCGGCGACGTCCTTCCAGACGTTGTAGGCGGCCATCGCCGCCACCACGGCCAGCAGGGCGGCCAGGCTCCGCACCTTCAGCAGCAGCCCGCCGACCACCACGATCAGCACCAGCGCGCCGGACGGCGCCAGCCCGCGCGAGTCGCCGGACGTGGCGATGCCGATCGCGAGCGCGAGGAGCGCCAGCGGCACGAAGACGTACCGGTCCCGGGTGAGGGTGCCCCGCCTGAGCCAGCGGTAGAGCACGACCAGGAACGGAACTCTGCGCAGCACGGCACGCACACGCGGCGGGAGCAGCTGCACCAGACGTTGAAGCATGACTCCGGCACTGTATCGAGCAATGCGCCCGGTCGGTCAGTATCCGAGGGCACCGGTGACGCACTGTCACGATCGTGCTACGCGAAATCGGGGTAGATGTCGCTTTGCGACTATCTCGGAGGGAGCGGCCCATGGTCCAGCCGGGCATGCGGATCACGGTGGACGCGGCGATGCGGGCCCGCGACGTCTCGCGCCCGCGCGCCGGGAGCGGGAGCCCGCCCGCGGCGGGCCCCGGACCCGGCGCCGCCTCCGGATCGAACCCGAGCAAGCCCGGCGACACCGGCAGGCGGACCAAGGCCGAGAAGAACGAGCGGCGCCGCCTCGACAAGCGCGGCGCCCGCAGGCCCTCCGAGAACGGCTCCTAGCCGGGGCGGCCGATCAGCCCTCGCGCGGCAGCGGGGGCAGCTCGCCGGAGTGCTCGTAGGCGCTGAGCATCCTGATCCGCCGGGTGTGGCGCGGCTCCTTGGAGTAGGACGTCGCGAGGAACAGCTCCACGAAGCGGGTCGCGGTGTCGAGGTCGTGCTGCCGCGCCCCGAGCGCGATGATGTTCGCGTCGTTGTGCTCGCGGGCGAGCGTTGCGGTGTCCTCGTTCCAGACCAGGGCCGCACGCGCGCCCTTGACCTTGTTCGCCGCGATCGCCTCGCCGTTGCCGGAGCCGCCGATCACGATGCCGAGCGCTCCCGGCTCCGCCACCGTCCGCTCGGCCGCCCGCAGGACGAACGGCGGGTAGTCGTCCACGGCGTCGTACACGAACGCGCCGCAGTCGACGGCCTCATGCCCGTTCGCCTTCAGCCAGGAGACCAGGTGCTCCTTCAGTTCGAAGCCGGCATGGTCGGATCCAAGAAACACGCGCATGCGCCCGATTGTCGCAGGCCCCCGCCGGGCCCGCGCGCGCGGGTCAGGCGTCGTCGTCCCGCCTGCGGTCGATCATGGTCCGGTCGGCGGGATCGGGATCGTCGTCCTCGGGGGCGTCCTCCGGCGCGTCCTTCGGACCGTCCTTCGGTTCGTCCTCGCGGCCTTCCTGCGGGCCCTCCCCAGGGCTCTCCTTCGGCTCCTCCGGCGCCCCTTCCGAACTCTCCCCAGGCGCCGCGTCCGGCTCCTCGGGCGTCTCGGGAGGCGTCCGTTCCTGCGGCGGTGCGGACGGCTGCGGCGGGACGGGCGGCACGCCGAACTGCCCCGGCTGCGGGGCCTGCCCGGGCTGCGGCGGCTGCGGCGGGACGGGCGGGGCGCCCCAGGCCGGCTGCTGTGGCTGCCCCTGCGGCGGGACGTAGGGGACGGCCGAGGGGTGCGGCGGCATCTGCTGCGGATAGGGCGTCTGCTGCATCGGCACGCCCGGCTGGGCCAGGGAGGGCTGCGCCGGGGCATAGGGCTGCCGGGGCCCGGCCTCGCGGGTGCGGGCGAGGAAGAACCCGGCCAGCGCGCCGAGCCCGGCCAGCCAGCCGAAGGCGAAGCCGAAGGAGGCGCCCTGGCCGACCGTGGAGCTGAAGGTCCGGCCGAACGACCCGTCGTGGAACTCGAACGCCCAGCGGGTCAGCGGGGCGGCCACGATTCCGGAGACGCCGCCCGCGACGACCGCCGCCCACCAGCCGATGATCAGAGCGCCGAACGGGCCGCGCTCCGGATCGGCCAGCCGGGCGCCCGCCAGGACCAGCCCGACCAGCACGGCGAAGAAGACGAGCAGGCTGAAGTCCTCCGCGAACGCCCCCTTCACGCCGGGCCCTTCCATCGGCGTGAGCCGCCAGGCGAGCGTGAGCAGCCACGACACGACCGGTCCGATGCCCTCGTCGTACCTGATGTCGCTCCTGTTGATCTGCTCGACGACCCACTGGTTTCCGAAGAGGAGGGCGAGGAGGGCCATGGGAACCACCGCGCCGCCCGTCATCGCGAGCATCCGCCGCATCGTCATGGCGGGCAGAGTAGTGCGGTTCGGTCTCCGCCGGTAGGGCCCGCGCTACCCGCTGTAGGCGCTCAGGAGGCGGGGACGGGGAAGCGGAACCCGGGGTCGACCTGCGCCTCCAGGTCCTCTCCGGCGGCCCGGCTGGCCCAGCTCCGCGCGTTCTTGACGTGGAACTCCACGGCCTGCCGCTGGAACTCGTCCCAGTCCTTGACGCGGCCGTCCACCTCGGCGCGCATGCGGTCGAGGGCGGCGGTGTTGCCGTCCTCCAGCGCGACGCCCTCACGGCCCTGCTCCAGCGCCCGGACGGCGGCGGACTGGCCGACCCAGGTGAGCAGGTCGTCGCCGACGTGCTCGCGCAGGTAGGCGACGTCCTCCTCCGACTGCACCTTGTTGCCGACGACGCGGATGGCGACGTCGTAGTCGCGGGCGTACTCGGTGTACTGCCGGTAGACGCCGACGCCCTTGCGGGTGGGCTCGGCGACCAGGAACATCAGGTCGAACCGCGTGAACAGCCCGGAGGCGAACGTGTCGGCGCCGGCGGTCATGTCGACGACGACGTACTCGCCCGCCCCGTCCACCAGGTGGTTGAGGTAGAGCTCCACCGCGCCGGTCTTGGAGTGATAGCACGCCACGCCGAGGTCGTCGTCGTTGAACGGGCCGGTGGCGAGCAGCGTGACGCCGTCGACCTCCTGGCCCGCCTCGTGGAAGGGGTCGTCGCCGCGGAACCGCAGCAGCCGCGACCCGGAGCCGGGCGGGGTGGTCTTGACCATCGCTTCCGCGGAGGAGATGCGCGGGTTGGCGCCGCGCAGGTGCTCCTTGAGCTCGGGGAGCCGGTCGCCCAGCGCGGGGATCTTGGCGGCGCGGCCCTCGTCGAGCCCGAGCGCCACGCCGAGGTGCTGGTTGATGTCGGCGTCGATGGCGACCACGGGCAGCCCCCGTCCGGCCAGATGGCGGACGAACAGCGCCGACAGGGTGGTCTTGCCGCTGCCGCCCTTGCCGACGAACGCAACCTTCACGAATGCCCCCATTCTGGATATGAAAACCGTTACCACTGTCAGGACACGAGTCTCCCGGAGCGGGGCCGGGCAGGCAAGCGGAACGGCCGAAGTGCCGGCGATCGGCGCGGGGGCAGGGCAAGGCAAGGCAAGGGGGCGCTGCGGGGATGCTGCGGGGGGTGCTGCGGGGGGCGCGGCGGTCAGCGCGGCGCCGCGGCCGGGTCGAACCCGAAGGGCAGCTCCAGGCGGTGCGCCGCCAGCAGCCCGGCGTCGCCGAGCAGTTCGCGGGTGGGCCGGTCGGCCGCGATGACCCCGCCGGAGAGGATCACCGACCGCGGGCACAGTTCGGCCGCGTACGGCAGGTCGTGCGTGACCATCAGGACCGTCACGTCCAGGCTCAGCAGGATCTCGGCGAGCTCGCGGCGGCTGGCCGGGTCCAGGTTGGACGACGGCTCGTCCAGCACGAGGATCTCCGGCTCCATCGCCAGGACGGTGGCGACGGCGACGCGGCGGCGCTGGCCGAAGCTGAGGTGCTGCGGCGGGCGGTCGGCGGCGTCCAGCATGCCGACGCGGGCGAGCGCGTCCCGCACCCGGCGGTCCAGGTCCTCGCCGCGCAGGCCGAGGTTGGCGGGGCCGAACGCGACGTCCTCCCGGACGGTCGGCATGAACAGCTGGTCGTCGGGATCCTGGAAGACGATCCCGACGCGGCGGCGGATCTCCCGCAGCGCCTTCCTGTCCTTCGGGTCGACGGCGAGGCCGCCCACCCGGACCTCGCCCAGGCCGCCGTGCAGGATGCCGTTCAGGTGCAGGACGAGCGTGGTCTTCCCGGCGCCGTTCGGCCCGAGCAGCGCGACGCGCTCCCCGCGCCCGACCGCCAGGTCGACGCCGAACAGCGCCTGCGTTCCGTCGGGATACGCGTAGGCGAGGCCCTTCACCTCGAGCGACAGGGTCATGGGGCCATCCAAGCAGCCAGCGCGACGAGCGCGGCGGCCGAGGGCAGCGCGGCGGCGGCCGTCCACTGCGCGGCGGTCGCGCCCGCGCCGTCGACGGCGGGCATCCGGCCGTCGTACCCGCGGCTGATCATGGCCAGGTGGACGCGCTCGCCGCGCTCGTAGGAGCGCAGGAACAGGGCGCCCACGGATCGGGCGAGCACCCCCGTCGCGCGGATGTCGCGGGCCTCGAAGCCGCGGGCCGCCCGCGCGACCCTCATCCGGCCGAGCTCCGCGGCGACGACGTCGCCGTAGCGCAGCATGAACCCGGCGATCTGCGTGATGAGCTGCGGCATCCGCAGCCGTTCGATGCCGAGCAGCAGCAGCCGCGGCTCGGTCGTCGCGGCCAGCAGGATCGACGCGACGACACCGAGGGTGCCCTTGGCGAGGATGTTCCAGGCGCCCCACAGCCCGCTCTCGCTGAGCCGCAGCCCCAGGACGGTGACCTTCTCGCCGTTCGCGACGAACGGCATGAGGAAGGCGAACGCGACGAACGGCACCTCGATGACGATCCGCCGCGCGACCGTCTCGAACGGGATCCGGGCCGCCGCGGTGACCGCCGCGAGCAGCAGCGCGTACACGCCGAAGGCCCAGATCCGCTCGCGCGGCGTGGCGACGACCAGCAGCACGAACGCCAGGACGGCGACGAGCTTGCACTGCGGCGGCAGCCGGTGCACCGGCGAGGCGCCCGGCACGTAGAGCCGGTGCGCGTGGCCCGCGCCCATCAGCCCTTCCGGGACGGCTCGGACGGCGCCTCGGTCTCCCGCTCCGGAGCCGTCCGCTCGGCGGCCGTGCCGCGCCCCCGGACCGTCCAGAACAGCCCGCCGCCCACGAGGAGGACCAGGCCCACGCCGATCACGCCGGACAGCCCGCCGGACAGCCGCGCGTCGTCGACGCCCTTGACGCCGTAGTCGCCGAGCGGCGAGTCCTTGAGCGAGTGGTCCTTCTCCTTGGCGCTGATGCCCTTGTCCTCGGCGACCTTCTCCAGGCCGTCGGGGTTCGCGCTGGCGTAGTAGCTGACGATCCCGGCCAGGACGAGGGAGACGAGCAGGAACCCGGCGAAGAAGCGCTTGGTGGTCATCGTGGTCCTCCTCAGGCCCGGGACGGCTTCGGTTCGGCGGCGTTCCGCCCGCCCGTGCGCAGCTCCAGCGGCTTCATCAGCCCGCGCGCCCCGTGCACCAGGTCGGGCCGGACGGCGAGCACGCTCGACACGGTCACCGCGGTGATCAGCGCCTCGCCGATGCCGATCAGCACGTGCACGCCGATCATCGCGGCGGCGACCTTCCCGATCGAGACGTCGGCCGTCCCCCCGGCCGCGTAGATCAGCGTGAAGGCGACGGCCGCGGCGGGCACCGAGACGACGGCCGCGGCGAACGACGCCCCGGACGCCGACGCGCGCGTCTTGGGCAGCACCCGCAGCAGCAGCCGGAACAGGCCGTAGCCGACGGCCACCGTGACCAGCGCCATCGTGGTGACGTTGACGCCCAGCGCGGTCAGGCCCCCGTCCGCGAACAGCAGCGCCTGCATGAGCAGGACCACCGACACGCACAGGACGCCGGTATAGGGCCCGACGAGGATCGCGGCGAGCGTGCCGCCGAGCAGATGCCCGCTCGTCCCGGACGCGACCGGGAAGTTGAGCATCTGCGCGGCGAACACGAACGCGGCCGTCAGCCCGGCGAGCGGCGCGGTGCGGTCGTCCAGTTCCCGCCGGGCGCCGCGCAGCGCGACCCCGACCCCGGCCACCGCGACGGCGCCCGCCGCGAGCGAGACCGGCGCGTCGATGAATCCGTCCGGTACATGCACGACTCAACCACCCCTACCTCTTTGCAGCCAGCAGGACCAGTTTGTCGGCATAGACCTCGTAGTTGCAACATTCTCGCAATAGCAACCGATGTGTGGCCCGCCGGCGAGACCGCCCGGGGACGTCCCCGGGCGGGGCTCAGTCGAAGCTCGGGTCTTCCGTCCTCGTGCGCTTCAGCTCGAAGAAACCGGGCGTGCTCGCGACCGCCAGGACGCCGTCGAAGAGCTTGACGGCGGCCTCGCCGCGCGGGATCGGGGTGACGACGGGGCCGAAGAAGGCGTGGCCCTCGACCTCGATCACCGGGGTGCCGACCTCCTGGCCGACGCGGTCGATCCCGTCCTTGTGGGAGGCGCGCACGGCGTCGTCGTAGTCGGTGGACTCGGCGGCGTCCGCGAGGGCCGGGTCGAGGCCCGCCGCGGTCAGCGACGCCTCGAAGAACGCGCGGTCGAACTTCTGCCGCTCGTGGTGCCTGCGGGTGCCCAGCTCGGTGTAGAGCCGCCCGAGCACCTCGGGGCCGTACTTCTGCTCGGCGGCGACGCACACGCGGACGGGGCCCCAGGCGTCGGCGAGCATCCGCCGGTAGTTCTCGGGGATGTCCTTGTCCTCGTTGAGGACGGCCAGGCTCATCACATGCCAGCGCACGTCGATCGGCCGCTGCTCCTGCACTTCCAGGATCCATCGGGAGGTGATCCACGCCCAGGGGCAGAGGGGGTCGAACCAGAAGTCAACGGGTGTGGGAGCGTCCTCGGGCAACGTGGCCTCCTAGAGAGTGTGCATGTCCTCAAGCGACAACCCGGGGGCGCTCGTCCCGATTCCCGTCGGCGAGAGGTCGCCGAAGTCCGTGGCGGACGGGCCGTAGGGTCGTCCGGTTGGTAGACATGGGGACACCAAGCCTTTAAGCCGACCAAGGAGTTCATGTGGCAGGCAACCTCACGCGCGACGAGGCGCGGGAACGGGCCAGGCTGCTCAGCGTCGCGTCGTACGCGGTCGACCTGGACCTCACGACGGGCGAGGAGCGGTTCGGCTCCACCACCGTGGTCAGGTTCGGGAGCGCCGAGACCGGCGCGTCGACCTTCATCGACCTGCACGGCGCCGTCGTGCGGGAGGTGACCCTGAACGGCGAGTCCCTGGACCCCGCGTCCTACGACGCAGAGAAGGGCCGGATCCCGCTGCCGGGCCTGGCGGCCGACAACGAGCTGCGGGTCGTGGCCGACTGCGCGTACTCCCGGTCGGGTGAGGGCCTGCACCGGTTCGTCGACCCGGTCGACGACAGCGTCTACCTGTACTCGCAGTTCGAGACGGCCGACGCGCACCGCATGTTCACCTGCTTCGACCAGCCCGACCTCAAGGCCACCTTCGAGCTGACCGTGAAGGCGCCGGAGAACTGGGAGGTCGTCACCAACGAGGCCGCCGAGACGGCCGGAGGCGGGACGTGGCACTTCCTGTCCACGCCGCAGATCTCCACCTACATCACCGCGCTCGTGGCCGGGCCGTACCACGTCGTCCGCGACGAGTACCGCCGTGAGGACGGCACCGTCATCCCCCTCGGCGTGTACTGCCGCGCCTCGCTGGCGGAGCACCTCGACGCCGACGCGATCGTCGACGTGACCCGCCAGGGCTTCGGCTACTTCGAGAAGGTGTTCGGCCGCCCGTACCCGTTCTCGAAGTACGACCAGCTCTTCGTGCCCGAGTTCAACGCGGGCGCCATGGAGAACGCGGGCTGTGTGACGTTCCTGGAGGACTACGTCTTCCGGTCCCGGGTGACCGACGCGGCCTACGAGCGGCGCGCCGAGACGATCCTGCACGAGATGGCGCACATGTGGTTCGGCGACCTCGTCACCATGCGCTGGTGGGACGACCTCTGGCTGAACGAGTCGTTCGCCACGTACATGAGCGTCCTGTGCCAGGCGGAGGCCACCAAGTGGAAGGGCTCGTGGACGACGTTCGCGAACCTGGAGAAGGCGTGGGCCTACCGGCAGGACCAGCTGCCGTCCACCCACCCGATCTCCGCCGACATCCCCGACATCCGCGCGGTCGAGGTGAACTTCGACGGGATCACCTACGCCAAGGGCGCGTCCGTCCTGAAGCAGCTCGTGGCCTATGTCGGCCTCGACAACTTCCTGGAGGGCGTGCGGCGCTACTTCGACCGGCACGCGTGGGGCAACACCGTCCTCACCGACCTGCTGGGGGCGCTGGAGGAGACGTCCGGCCGCGACCTGGCGTCCTGGTCGAAGGAGTGGCTGGAGACCGCCGGGGTCAACACCATGCGGCCCGAGTACGAGGTCGACGGCGTGGGGAACTTCTCCTCGTTCACCGTCCTCCAGGAGGCCAAGGCCGACTACCCGACGCTGCGCGCGCACCGCCTGGCCATCGGCCTGTACGACAAGACCGCCGACGGACTCGTGCGGCGCGACCGGGTCGAACTGGACGTGGTCGGGGCCCGTACCGAGGTCCCGCAGCTCGTCGGCAAGAAGCAGCCCGACCTGGTCCTGGTCAACGACGACGACCTCACCTACGCCAAGGTCCGCCTGGACGAGCACTCCCTGAAGACGCTGATCGAGGACATCGGCGAGGTCAGGGACAGCCTGCCGCGCGCCCTGTGCTGGTCGGCGGCGTGGGACATGACCCGCGACGCCGAGATGGCGACGCGCGACTACGTCCGGCTCGTCGTCAAGGGGATCCGCGGCGTCACCGACATCTCGGTCACCCAGACGCTGCTGCGGCAGGCGCGCACCGCCGTCCAGCAGTACGCCGACCCGGGGTGGCGCGAGGAGGGCCTCGCCCTGATGGCCGACACCCTGGCGGACCTGGCGCGCGAGGCCGAGCCCGGCTCGGACCTCCAGCTGGCCTACACCCTGGCGTTCACCGGGTCGGCGGTCACCGGCGAGCACCTGGCGTTCGTCCAGGGCCTGCTGGACGGCTCGCAGGTCCTCGACGGCCTCACCGTCGACACCGACCTGCGCTGGGCGCTGCTGCGCCGCCTCGTCACCACCGGCAAGGCGGGCGAGGCCGAGATCGACGCCGAGCACGAGCGGGACCGCACCGCCGCCGGGGAGCGGCACGCCGCCGCCTGCAAGGCCGCGATCCCCACCCCCGAGGCCAAGGCGGCCGCCTGGGAGCGGATCATCGCGGGCGACCTGCCGAACGCCGTCTTCCGGGCGACGCTCGGCGGCTTCGTCGAGCCTGACCAGGCCGCGCTGCTCGTCCCCTATGTCGACCGGTACTTCGCCGAGGTCGGGCGCGTGTGGAAGGAGTGGACCAGCGACATGTCCCAGACGTTCGCCGAGGTCGCCTACCCGTTCCTGGTGATCGAGCAGTCCACGGTCGACCGCACCGACGCCTACATCGCGGAGAACGACCCGCCGGCGGCGCTGCGGCGGCTGCTGTCGGAGGGGCGCGACGGCGTCGCGCGCGCCCTGCGCGCCCGCGCGAAGGACGCCGCCTCGGCCTGACCCGGCCGCGCCTGTCCCAGCGAACCGGCCCAAAGGCCCCGTGACCATGCGATCGTTGCATGGTCACGGGGAGGGGACGAAGTGGAGACGGCTCGCGACGTTCTGACGGCGCTGGCGCGGCGCTACGCCTTCGGCGATCTGGAGGCGCTGCTGAGCCAGGGCACCCTGGCCGCGGACGGCCGCTCCGTGCCGGTCGCGGCGCTGTGCGCGTTCGGGCAGCGCGTCCTGGACCTGGACGCCGAGGACTTCGGCATGCCCGAGGAGGCCGGCGAGGTCCCGCGGGACCTCCTCGACCGGGCCCGCGCCAGCCGCATGCCGCAGGCCCCGCGGGAGCACCCCCGCGGGGCGCTCGCCAGCCTCCGGCCCGCGTACTCGCTGCTGCTGGAGGTCATCGCGATCCGCTGGCACCGCCGCGACATGGCCGCGCTCGTCGCCGCCGTCCACATCGCCGGCGAGTACCTGCCGATGCTGGCCTGGGAGCCCGTCCTCGGCCACGCGGGCGACCCGGCGCTGATCGGTTCCGCCGTGCGCGGCGAGGGCAGCCGCTTCGGCGTCCCCGTCGAGCCGGGGGCGGTCCGCATGTGCGACCACACCCGGCCGGAGCGCTCCGCCTGCGAGCGCACCCTGCGGGTCGCTAAGGAGCCGCCGTCCGGCTGGCGCGCCTACCTCGACCGCCAGCACAGCCAGGTCTCGGCCGCGCTCGGCGACTGCGCCGCCCGCTGCCGCACCCCCTGCACGGTCATGACCCGCCTGGACGGCCTCGTCCGCGCCGACCTCAGCGACCGCTGCCGGCTCGCCGCCGACTTCGCCGACGGCGCCCTGGTGAAGCTGCGGCACGCCGCGCCGGTCGGCCACGGGTTCGGCGTCCCCTCGCCCGAGGAGGTCCAGGCCGCCTGGACCCGCGCCCGCAGGTCCCTGGCCCGGCATCCGCTGGGCAAGTCCGCATTGGCGGACGACGACTCCTACCCCCTCCCGGGCCTGCCGGCCGTCTTCTCGGCGATCGCCGCCGCCGACCTGCGCCCCGACACGCTCCTGCGCGACGTCACCGAGCGCATCACGTCGACGCTCGCCTGAAGAGCCTGAGCGTCCCGCGGTTCCTGAGGTCGTCCAGGAGGACGGGGCGGCCCTCCACGTCCCCCAGCGGGACCCGCCAGTTCGGGTACTCGTCGACGGTGCCCGGCTGGTTCTGGGTGCGGCGCTCGCCCACGGCGTCGGCCAGGGAGACGCCGATGAGACGGGCGGGCGTCCGGGTGAGGAACTCCTGCAGCCCGGTGACGATCTCCTCGTCGTAGGCGCCGGAGCCGTCCGCCAGCGCCCGCACGACCACGGCCGGCTCGGCGGCCAGCAGGCCCTCGGCGTGCAGCACGGCGAGCCAGTCGGCCAGCTGGCGGCGGTGGTCGTCCTCCTCCTCGGCGCGGGGACGGGTGAGCAGCCCGAGGCGGTCGCGCAGGTCGATGTGGTCGCCGTGCACGAACCCGGTGATCGGCGGCATGTCGTGGGTGCCGACGGTCGCCAGGGACAGCTCCCGCCACCGGCCCGGCGGCTTGGGCCGGCCCCGCTCGTCCCGTTCGAACCACAGCAGGGACGTGCCGAGGACGCCGCTGTCGGCCAGCGCCTCCCGGACCTCCGGCTCGACGGTGCCGAGGTCCTCCCCGACGACGACGGCGCCGAAGCGCTCGGCCTCCCAGGCCAGCGATCCGAGCAGCGCGTCGCGGTCGTAGCGGACGTAGGTGCCGTCGGCGGGGGACGCCCCCTCGGGCACCCACCACAGGCGCGACACCTGCATCGCGTGGTCCAGGCGGATCCCGCCGGCGTGCCGCAGCGCGGCGGCGGCCATCTCGCGGAAGGGCCGGTAGGCGTCGAGGGCGAGCGCGCCCGGCCGCCACGGCTGCTGCCCCCAGTCCTGCCCGCGCTGGTTGAACTCGTCGGGAGGCGCGCCGACGCTCATCCCGGCCGCGCATGAGTCGCGGTACATCCAGGCGTCGGCGCTGCCGTGCGGCACCCCGACCGCCAGGTCGTGGACGATCCCGAGGGGCATCCCGGCGTCCCGGGCCGTGCGCTGCGCCTCCGCGAGCTGCCCGTCCAGCCTCCACTGGAGCCACTCGTGGAAGCCGGCGCGGGCGTGGTACCGGGGGGCGTCCACCACTCCGTGGTCGTGGGCGCTCCGCAGCCCGGACGGCCAGCGCCGCCAGTCCGTGGACCCCTGCTCCTCGCTGATGGCGCACCACGTCGAGA
The DNA here is from genome assembly GCF_039540335.1 of Actinomadura verrucosospora. Lineage (NCBI taxonomy): Bacteria > Bacillati > Actinomycetota > Actinomycetes > Streptosporangiales > Thermomonosporaceae > Actinomadura > Actinomadura verrucosospora. The sequence continues at coordinate 82,877 of NZ_BAABEV010000009.1, forward strand.
AGCTCGCGAGGGCGGCGCCCTCCCTCCGCCGGAACTCCTCGAAATCCGGGTCGCGGTCCCGGCGGCGGCGGTGCATCGCCTCCAGGGCCTCCAGCTTCGCGGCCCACACGGCGTCCCGGTCCAGCAGGCCCTCCTGGGCGCGCAGCTTGGCGGCGACGGCCTCGAACCGCTCCCGGTCCGCGGCGGGCAGCTCGGCGTACTCGGGCATGTCCTCGATCCGCAGATAGAGCGGCGAGGGGAAGCGGCGGCTCATCGGCGAGTACGGGGACGCCCCGATCGGCGGGACGGGCTCGGTCGCGTGCAGCGGATTGACCAGCACGAAGCCCGCGCCGAGCTCCCGGCCGCTCCAGTCCGCGAGGTCCGCCAGGTCGCGCAGGTCGCCGAGCCCCCACGACGCGGCGGAGCGCACCGAGTACAGCTGCGCCGTGAACCCCCACATCCTCGGCGGCGGGCGCAGCGCGCCGGGCGCCACCAGCAGTTGCGTGTACCGCGTCCGCTCCCCGTTCCGGACGCGCAGGCCGCGCCAGCCGGGAGGGACGTCCGCGAGCCCGTCCAGGGGCTCGAAGGAGCGCTCGGCGGGCGGCACGTGGGCGCGCTGCGGCGCCAGGACCTCGTCCGTGCCGGTCTCGATCTCCACCTCGGCGGCGCCGTCCAGGTGGCCGCCGAGCGCGGCGCGGATCCGCCCGGCGGTGCCGGCGCCGGCCCGGCGGACGACGACGGCCGGCGGGAGCTCCCGCGCCCGCTCCCGGTGGCGGTCGAGCTCCGCCCGGACGGCGGAGGGGGTGGAGGCGTCCACCCCGAGGGCGGCGAGGACGGCGGCGAGCGTGTCGCGCGAGACCTCCGTCTCCCGTCCCCGCCAGTCCTCGTAGCGCGTCGCGACGCCGTGCAGCCCGGCCAGTCTGATCAGTTCGTCGTCAGCCACGCCTGCACCATGCCCGGTGCGGGGCGCGTCACGCCGTCCAGACCGGGGGCTTGCGGCCGATCCAGGGGCGGGCCTCCTCCAGCTGCGCGGACAGCGAGATCAGCGTGCCCTCCCCGCCGAGCCGCCCGGCGAGCATGACCCCGATGGGCAGGCCCTCGGCGTTCCAGTGCAGCGGGACGTTCACCGCGGGCTGCCCCGAGATGTTGTACATGGCGCAGAACGGGGTGAAGTGCGTCTGCCGCCGGAAGTTCTCCTCCGGGTCCTGGTCGTGGAAGTAGCCGACCGGCACCGGCGGCATGGCGAGCGTGGGGTGCAGGATCGCGTCGAACTCGTCCATCACCGGGAACGCCGCGCGCAGCGCCCCCTGGAGCGCGGCGTGGGCCTGGAACAGCTGCGGCGCCGTCGTCTTCTCGCCGTAGCCGCGCAGCCAGCGGGTCAGCGGCTGGAGCAGCTCCTCGCTCCCCTCGGGGACGGGCGTCATCGTCGCCATCACGCCCCACAGGGTCGCGAAGTGCGGGACGAGATCGGAGCCGAGCACCTCCGGCAGCTCCACGACCTCGTGGCCGAGCTCCTCGAGGAGGGCGGACGCGTCCTCGTAGGCGGCGACGCAGTCGGGGTGGACCTCGACGTCCGGCACCGGCGGCCGGAGGCTCCGCGCGATCCGCAGCCGGCCCGGCGCGCGGTCGGCGCGGGCGAGGAACGGCCCGTCCGCCTCCGGCGCCCGGTACAGGTCGCCGGGCATGGGGCCCGCCATGACGTCCAGCATGAGGGCGGCGTCGCGGACGGTCCGCGCGATCGGCCCGTTGGTGGAGAGGCCGAACAGGTCGGGGATGACCGGTCCCTGGGAGATCCGGCCGCGGGTCGGCTTGATCCCGAACAGCCCGCACACGCTGCTCGGGATCCGGATCGAGCCGCCGCCGTCGCTGCCCTGCGCGATCGGCGCCAGCCCGGACGCGACCGCCGCCGCGGCCCCGCCGCTCGAACCGCCGGCCGACCGGGACGGGTCCCACGGCGTGCGGGCCGGGGGCGACACGGCGCCCTCGGTGTAGCAGGGCAGCCCGAACTCGGGGGACGCGGTCTTGCCGAGCAGCACCGTCCCGGCCGCCGCGAGCTTGGCCACCACGTGGTCGTCGGCGAACCCGGTCAGGTCGGCGTAGACCGCCGAGCCGAACGTCATCCGGACGCCGTCCACCATGTTCAGGTCCTTGATCGGCACCGGGACGCCGTGCAGCGGCGGCAGCTCCGCCGCGTCCGCCGTCTCCAGCACCGCCTTCTCGGCGCGGCGCGCCTCCTCGCGGGCGCGGTCGGCGGTGACCGTCACGTAGGCGCCCACCTGCTCGTCCAGCCGTTCGATGCGGGCCAGGTAGTGGTCGGCGATCTCGACCGGGGAGACGTCCCGGGCGCGGACGGCGGCGGCCATGCGTGTGGCGCTGAGGTCATGAATCTGTGTCACGATCCGGAACGCTAGACGCCGTGTGCGCGGGCATCAAAGAGGGCACACACGACAGCAGCGGCGGAAGGAGATTAATACTGGCCTACCCGACCGTGCCGTAAGAGAATCACTGACGTGGGGCGACAAAACATTAACCCGGCATGACTGGTCGCCCACCCTCCCGATGATTACTCTGCGCACGGAGGATCATGCCCCCGAAGGGAAAGGAACACGGAGCGTCACCATGGCGACCATGGAGCGGGGCAACACGCAGAATGCCAGGGCGCGACCCGAGTCCGAGGAGGCGCGTGAGCACGATGACACTCATGAACACGATGACATTCGTGAACTCGATGAGACGCGTGAGCACGATGACCAGCCCCCGGTGAAGGAGCGGCTGGAGGCGAGCGCCGCCGCGGCGATGCTCGACGATCCGAAGATCCGGCGCTGGGCGTACCGGATCGGCGCGGCGGTCGTCGCCGGCGCCGCCGCCCTCGCCCTGACCAGCTGGCGGCTCGGGCTGACGGTCGCGGTGCTCGTCGTCATCGGCGACTACGTGCGGCAGTCCCGCAAGAGCTCCACCGTGACCGCCTGGCAGAAGTCCTCGGCGGCGGAACGGCGCACCGAGCGGCAACTGAAGTCCCTGCGGCGCAACGGATACCTCGTGCTGCACGCGCGGGCGGTCCCCCGCGACGACGAGGGCGTCAGCGACGGGCGGATCGACCACCTGGTCATCGGGCCGAGCGGCGTCTACGCCATCGACTCGGAGAAGTGGGACAAGCGCCTCCCCGTGCGCACCATGTCCCACCTCAAGCTCTTCCACGGCCCCTTCAACAAGAAGGACCGGCTGGACGAGGCGCGCTGGGAGGCCCAGATGGCGAGCATCATCCTCGCCGAGCGGGTCGGCTTCGACGTGCCGGTGCAGCCCTCCGTGGCGATCTACGGCCCGTCCATCCCGTGGAAGGTCATGCGGGTGCGCGACGTCGACGTCTACGCGGGCAACCGGGCGCGCTCGTACCTGCGCCGCCGTCCGAAGATCCTCACCGAGAGCGACGTGCAGCGCATCTTCCAGGCGGCCGAGGACGCCCTGCCGCCGAAGTACCCCGACTGAGGCCGAGGGCGGCCCCGTTCCGGGCCGCCCGCCGCAAAGCCGGGACACCGTCGTCCCGGCTTTTTTCCTGCCCTCCTGCGGTTGGTAGCATCGAAGGCCACGGGCCGGCCCGGGCGCGACCTCCGCTGAGCCGGCGGCAGCGCCGCGACCCGCCGCTGCGCGTATCCCTTCCAGGCGACCCGCCCGCCCACGCCGAACCATGCGCGGCCCGTCGTCCCCGCACGTCCCAGGTTTGGAGAGGTCGAAATGCCACCGCTCAGGTCACGCACGGTCACCCATGGCAGGAACATGGCGGGCGCCCGCGCGCTCATGCGGGCCAGCGGCGTGGAACGCGAGGACTTCGGCAAGCCGATCGTCGCGGTGGCCAACAGCTTCACCCAGTTCGTGCCCGGCCACGTCCACCTCGACGAGGTCGGCAAGGTCGTCGCCGGCGCCGTCCGGGAGGCCGGCGGCGTGCCCCGCGAGTTCAACACGATCGCGGTCGACGACGGCATCGCGATGGGCCACGACGGCATGCTGTACTCGCTGCCCTCCCGCGAGGTGATCGCCGACGCGATCGAGTACATGGTCAACGCGCACTGCGCCGACGCCCTGGTCTGCGTCTCCAACTGCGACAAGATCACCCCGGGGATGCTGCTGGCCGCGCTGCGCCTGAACATCCCGACCGTGTTCGTCTCCGGCGGCCCGATGGAGGCCGGCAAGCCCGTCGAGGGCGTCATGGGCGGCAACAAGCTCGACCTGATCGACCCGATCATCGCCTCGGCCGACGCCTCCATGCCGGAGGACAAGCTGCTGGAGATGGAGGAGAGCGCCTGCCCGACCTGCGGTTCCTGCTCGGGCATGTTCACCGCCAACTCGATGAACTGCCTCACCGAGGCGATCGGGCTGGCGCTGCCCGGCAACGGGACCGTCCTCGCCACCCACACCGCCCGCCGCCGCCTCTACGAGGACGCCGGCCGCACCGTGGTCGAGATCGCCAAGCGCTACTACGACGGTGACGACGAGTCCGTCCTGCCGCTGAACATCGCCACCCGCGAGGCGTTCGAGAACGCCATGGTCCTCGACGTCGCGATGGGCGGGTCCACCAACACGATCCTGCACCTGCTCGCCGCCGCCACCGAGGGCGGCGTCGACTTCGGGCTCGCCGACATCGACGCGATCTCCCGCCGCGTCCCGTGCGTCTGCAAGCTGGCCCCCGCCACCGCCAAGTACCACGTCGAGGACTGCCACCGTGCCGGCGGCATCCCGGCCCTGCTGGGCGAGCTGAACCGCGCCGGCCTGCTGAACGCGTCGGCCCACTCGGTCCACTCCGCGTCCCTCGACGAGTTCCTCGCCAAGTGGGACGTCCGCTCCCCCGACGTCCTGCCGGAGGCCGTCGAGCTGTTCCACGCCGCGCCCGGCGGCGTCCGCAGCACCTCGGCGTTCTCGCAGAGCGCCCGCTGGGAGTCGCTCGACCTCGACCGCGAGAACGGCTGCATCCGCTCCGCCGAGCACGCCTACACCGCCGACGGCGGCCTGGCCGTCCTGCGCGGCAACATCGCCCCCGACGGCGCGATCGTCAAGACCGCCGGGGTGGACGAGGAGCTGTGGACCTTCACCGGCCCCGCCGTCGTCTTCGAGTCGCAGGACGACGCCGTCGAGGGCATCCTCGGCGGCAAGATCAAGGCCGGCGACGTCATCGTGATCCGCTACGAGGGCCCGAAGGGCGGGCCCGGCATGCAGGAGATGCTGTACCCGACGAGCTTCCTCAAGGGCCGCGGGCTCGGCAAGGCCTGCGCGCTGATCACCGACGGCCGGTTCTCCGGCGGCACGTCCGGGCTCTCCATCGGGCACGCCTCCCCCGAGGCCGCGGGCGGCGGGATCATCGCCCTCGTCGAGGACGGCGACCGCGTCGTGATCGACATCCCGAACCGCGTGCTGGAGCTGGACGTCCCGGCCGACGAGCTGGAGATCCGCCGCGAGAAGCTGCTCGCCGACCTCGGCGGCTACCGGCCCCGCGACCGCCACCGCCCGGTGAGCGCCGCCCTGCGCGCCTACGCCGCGATGGCCACGTCCGCCTCGACCGGCGCCGCGCGCGACGTCTCCCAGCTCGACCGCCTCAACGGCTGAGCGGTTACCAGACGGGTAATCGCGGTCATTCCCCGCCTAGGGCAAAGTGGTGGGTGTCGGGCGAACCAGGCCCGGCCCCACCACTGAAGGAGACCGTGATGACCGCCTACGCCCTTGCCCACATGACCCCCCAGCCGCCGCTGCCCGAGGACGTCTTCGTCTACATGGAGAGCATCCAGGAGACCATGGACCCGTTCGGCGGCCGGTTCATCGTGCACGCCAGCGAGACCGAGGTGGTCGAGGGCCCGTTCGACGGCGCCTACGTCATCCTCGAGTTCCCCGACATGGACAAGGCCCGCGACTGGTACAACTCGGACGCCTACCAGGCGATCGCGGCGAAGCGCAGCGACCACATTCCCGGACACCTCGTGCTGCTCCAGGGCGTCCCGCGGGACTACGACGTCGCCGCGACCGGCAAGGCGCTGCGCGCGGCCCAGGCCGGTTGACCGGTCAGGCACTGACCGGTCGGCAACAGAGCAGGTCGGCGGTCAGGAGCAGCAGCCCCCGCCACAGCAGCCCCCGCCCCCGCTCGGCGGGGACTGGGGAGCCCCGCCGCGGGAGGAGCCGGTGACGGCGACCGTGGACAGGAGCTTGACGGTGTCGTCGTGGCCGTCCGGGCACGGGGCCGGGTCGGACGCGTTGATCATCGGGCGGGAGACCTCGAAGGTCGACCCGCACGCGCGGCAGCGGTAGTCATAGCGAGGCACGCCCCCAGGATACGTCCCCCCGGTGTGCGCGTCAGGCCGCGGGCTCGGTGACATAGGCGGCCCACTGCGGGTCGCCGTCGTTGACGAGGCCGATGAGCCGCCAGTGCGCGCCCCTCGGAACGGCCGGGGTGACGCTGAGCGTCCAGCCCAGCTCCGACAGCAGGCGGTCGGCCTTGCTGTGGTTGCACGTCATGCACGAGGCCACGCAGTTCTCCCACACGTGCTGGCCGCCTCGGCTGCGGGGATGGACGTGGTCGATCGTCTCGGCGCGGCGCCCGCAGTAGACGCAGCGGAAGTTGTCGCGGCGCATCAGCGCCGCGCGGGTCAGGGGCACGCGGGTGCGAAAGGGGATGCGGACGTAGCGGCGGAGCCGGATGACGGACGGGATCTCGACCGTCATCGTGGCCGAGTGGAGCACGGCACCGGAGGTGTCGTGATGGACGATCTCCGCCTTCTCGCGAAGCACGAGGCAGACCGCCCTCCGCAGAGGAAGCGTGGTGAGGGGTTCGTACGTCGCGTTGAGGAGGAGGACCTGTCGCATCAGACGCCCTCCGCCGGGCCGCGTTCTGCGTTCGCCTCGGTGGTCGCGGCGCAGCGCGCCTCCCACCGAGGCCCGATTATCGTCTCCGGCACCTGCGCACTCGCCATGAGGACCTCCCCAGGGGCGAACCGACCAGAATCAGTGTGGCGTCTGAGGGAGGTCGTCCGCTACCCCAATAATCCCCATCCGCACACCGCTCGAACACGGAACCCGCGGGGAGTACCGGGGCGGGCAGCGCTAAACGCCCAATAAAGTGCATCCATGACGCCGTATCCGTCCGCGCAGCGCCAGGACATCGTCGAGGACATCCACGGCCACCGGGTCGCCGACCCCTACCGCTGGCTGGAGGACCCGGACAGCGCCGAGACCGCCGAGTGGCGCGCCGCGCAGGACCGGCTCTTCCACGAGACCATCGACACGCTGCCCGGCCGGGACGCCCTGCGGGCCCGCCTGCTCGAACTGCTCGGCGCGGGAAGCGTCGGAGCCCCCGTGTGGCGGGGCCAGCGGCGCTTCTTCACCCGCCGCTCCGCCGACCAGGAGCACCCGGTGCTCTACACCGTCGACCCCGACGGCTCCGAACGCGCCCTGGTCGACCCCATGGCCCTCGACCCCGCCGGGACGACGACGCTGGACGGCTGGCAGCCCGACAAGGAGGGCCGCCTCCTCGCGTACAAGGTGTCGACCGGCGGCGACGAGGAGTCGCTGCTGTACGTCATCGACGTCGCCACGGGCGACCGGGTGGAGGGGCCCATCGACCGGGCCCGGTACTCCTCGGTGGCCTGGCTGCCGGGCGGCGAGGCGTACTACTACACGCGCCGCCTGCCCGCGGAGGACGTCCCGGCGGGCGAGGAGCAGTACCACCGCCGCGTCTACCTGCACCGCGTCGGCACCGAACCCGACGCCCACGACGTGCTGGTCTTCGGCGACGGCCTGGACAAGACCAACTACTACGGGGTCGGCGTCAGCCGCGACGGCCGCTGGCTCACGATCTCCGCGTCGCAGGGCACCGCGCCCCGCAACAACCTGTGGATCGCCGACCTGACCGCGTCCGCCCCCGAGGCGCCCGCGCTGCGGGCCGTGCAGGAGGGCGTCGACGCCTCCACCGGCGTCCACGTGGGCCGCGACGGCCGCGCCTACGTCTTCACCGACCGCGACGCGCCCCGGTCACGCCTGTGCGTCGCCGACCCGTCCGACCTCTCCTACGGGACGTGGCGGGACCTGCTCCCCCAGGACGCCGAGGCCGTCCTGACCGACTTCGCGATCCTGGACGACCTGGAGCGCCCCGTCCTGCTCGCCGGGTGGACCCGCCACGCGATCAGTGAGATCACCGTCCACGACCTGGCGTCCGGGGAGCGGCTCGGCGCCGTCCCGACCCCCGGCCTCGGTTCCATCGGCGGCATCGTCGAGCGGCCCGAGGGCGGGCACGAGGCCTGGTTCGGCTACACCGACGGCGTGACCCCCTCCTCCGTCCTGCGCTACGACGCGCGCACCGGCGAGACGACGCCGTGGGCGTCCGCGCCGGGCACGGTCGACGTCCCCGAGATCGAGACGCGCCAGGTCGTCTACACCTCCCGGGACGGGACGCAGGTGCGCATGCTCGTCTCGTCCCGTCCGGGCCTGACCGGGCCGCGCCCCGCGATCCTCTACGGCTACGGCGGGTTCAACATCTCGCTCACGCCGTCCTACTCGGCGAGCATCCTCGCGTGGGTCGAGGCCGGCGGCGTCTACGCGGTCGCCAACCTGCGCGGCGGCTCCGAGGAAGGCGAGCAGTGGCACCGCGCCGGCATGCGGGACCGCAAGCAGAACGTCTTCGACGACTTCCACGCCGCCGCCGAGAAGCTGATCGCGGACGGCCTCACCACGCCGTCCCAGCTCGCGATCTCCGGCGGCTCCAACGGCGGCCTCCTCGTCGGCGCCGCCCTCACCCAGCGCCCCGACCTCTACCGGGCGGTGGTGTGCTCCGCGCCGCTCCTGGACATGGTCCGCTACGAGCGCTTCGGCCTCGGCCAGACCTGGAACGACGAATACGGGACGGCCGACGACCCCGAGGAGTTTGGCTGGCTCATCGGCTACTCGCCCTACCACCGCGTCAGCCCCGGCACCGCCTACCCGGCCGTCCTGTTCACCACGTTCGGCAGCGACACCCGCGTGGACCCCCTCCACGCCCGCAAGATGTGCGCCGCCCTCCAGCACGCGACCACGTCCGAAGCCCCGATCCTCCTGCGCGACGAAGCCGAGGTGGGCCACGCCGCCCGCTCGGTGACCCGCTCGGCCGACCTCACCGCCGACACCCTCACCTTCCTGGCCGCCCAGACCGGTCTCGTGCCTATGGCAGTGCTCTCCTCCTTCGGGCCCTGAGGGCCCTCCATCGTCGATCACTGCGGGCGATCGCTGTGCCTATGGCAGTGCCCTCCTCCTTCGGGCCTGAGGGCCCTCCATCGTCGGGCACTGCGGCGATCGCTGGCATCGCTCCGACTCGCCTTGGCGGCTCGCTGCGCGATCAGGTTCTTGCTTCGCTTGAACCTGCCTTCGGACGCGATCGCGACTTCTCAGGTTGTTGGGTGGTTGCTCTTAAGGCCGGGGTTGGCGCCGTGACGGCATTTGTCGCTGTCAGCTCTCCGCCGTTGGGGGTGGCGGGCTTCCAACGCCTGGTGCTGGGGCGCCTGCTGGCATTGCTTGGGCTCGCTGCGCGAGCAGGTTGCGGTCCGCTTGAGCCTGGCTTCGGAGGCGGGCGCGGTTGTCAGGTGGGGGTTGTCGCAGTGCTCTTCTCTGGTGGAGAAGAGCACTGCTACACGTGTCAGCGCAGTGGCTTTTGGATGTAGATGTTGACTATTCCGCCTATGGTTTCGCGGCGGGTCTCCGTCCAGCCGAACTTGCGGTAGAGGGCCAGGGCGGGGGACTGGAACTCGGTGGTGTCGGCGCGCAGGATGCGGTAGCCGTACTCCACCGCGCGTTCCTCCAGGGCCTGGACCAGTGCGGTGCCGTAGCCCCGGCGCTGGACCGCCGGCAGGACGCGCAGGCGCACCATCTCGGCGACGTCGAGGGTCGGGTTGCCGGGGGCGTAGCCGCCGTAGGCGCGGGCGTGGCCGCCCGGGATCAGGTCGGCGCGGCGCAGGCCGCCCATCGCGACCACCCTGCCGTCGAGCTCGCCGACGAGGAACTCGCCGTTGTTGCGGAGATAGATGTCCTCCATGCGGAAGAAGTCGTGGTCGTAGTAGACGCCGTCGCCGGGGCGCAGGCCGACCTGGGCCAGGCCCTCCTGGTGCAGGGCCAGGACGACGCCGTGGTCGGTCGCGTGGTACCGGCGGATCCGCAGGTCGCCGTAGCGCCATTCGGGGGGATCGTCCTCGAGCCGGACGAGCGTGGGGTGGCCCTGCCAGGAGGCGTTGTCGGCGCTCATCCCGGTCAGACCTGTTCCCCCGGGCGGACGGCGGCGGGCGGATCCTGGGTGGGGCTCTTCACGGACGGGCCGGAGAGGGCCTCGTAGAAGTCCTGCAGCTCCGGGATCTGGCCGTGCTTGGTCGCGACCGCCGCGCCGATCTGCCGGGCGCGGTGCACGAGGATGTCGGACCGGTGGTCGGCGGGCAGGTCGAAGATGGCCTCCCGGCCGGCCGTCAGCGCGGCCTCGGGGTGGCCGGCGTGCAGCTTGCACATCGCCCGGTCGAGCCGCACCAGGGTGAGGTCGACGCGGTCGGTGGGCGAGTACAGGGTGAGGGCGTGGCTGAGCACCTCGTCGCCCTGCCTGTGGTCGCCGAGGTTGGTGAACGTGTCGCCCTCGTAGAAGGCCATCTGGCGGTCGGTGAACCCGAACACCAGGTCGGAGGTGTCGGTCTTGGAGAGCTGGTCGAACACCGAGCGGCCGCGCACGAGCGCGCGGCGGGCGCTGGGGGCGGCGTCCCCGCGGCCGCGCATCGCCAGCATGCCGAGCGCGCGCGCCTCCACGGCGGGGGCCATGGCGGCGGCGACGCCGGGGGTGCGGCCGGCGAGGTCCTGCGCCTTGCGGGCCAGGTGCAGCGCCTCGCGCGGGTCGCCGTAGTACATCGGCACGAGCGATTCGCGGACGGTCACCCAGGCGCGCAGCTGGCGGTCGCCGGTCTCGTCGGCGGCGGTCCGCGCGGTCCGGAAGAACGAGCGGGCGAGCCGGTGGTCGCCCAGGTTGATCATGATGAGCCCGGACAGCCCGGACAGCTGCGCGGCGATCCGGCACAGGCGTTCCTGCAGCTCGACCGGCTGGCGCTTGTCGCACATGCGCCGCACCTCGCTGAAGTCGAGCAGCACGTCGCAGAGCATCCGGAGGGACGGGGTCGCCTGGTACTGCCGGCCGTAGCCGTAGGTGGTCTCCTCCCACTGGTCGAGCATGGTCGGCGAGACGGTCGCGCCGACGAGCGTGTCGTCCATCTTGCGGCGCAGGTTGTCGACGGCCCCAAGGAACTGACCGTCGAGCGCCACGCCCGCTCCGGCCAGCAGCTGCAGAAGGGTCCTACGAAGCACGATGTCCTCCTCTCCCACATCAATGGTCAGGGGGCCGTCGGCGCGGTCATGGCCCCGCAGGTCGTTGACGGTCGCCCAGGGGCGCTCCTCGCTCCTGGGCACGATCGCCCCGACGATGGCGTCGGGGTCGGGTACCGGACGCTGGTCCGGCGCGCGCGGCTGCGGGACGCTCGAGGCGCCCGCCCGGGTCGCGTGCCCGCGGCCGCAGATGCAGGGACTCTGGTAGTCGAGGGCGTCGGGCTCCACCCTGTAGACGGCGCACAGGTAGTGCAGGTACTCCGGGCCGGGTCGCTTGTAGCCGCTCTCGTACGCGGACAGCAGCGTCTCCCCGAGTCGCGGCGGCGGCTTGCCGTCGACCTCGTAGAGCGCCTTGACCTGCGCCACGATGTCGGAGAGCGCGACGCCGTGGGCCAGCCGGTGCGCCTTGATCCGGCTGGTCCCGAACAGCGGCCCGCACTGCTCGTGGATCTCCTGCGCGATCGCCACCGGGCCCCGTCCTCGCGCCAGGGCGTGCGCGCGGATCCGGCGAGCGACGTCCGTTTCTCTCCGCGGGGGGTCCGACATCCGGCGCCTCCTCCGGTCGTGCCGGAACGCCGTCCCCTCGGGGGGTGGACGACCGTTCCGACCGCGGCGACCGGTCGATTTGGCCACAACAGATAATCTCTTGCGCACGCAGCGTAATCCTCGTCACAGTCCCCGCCAAGCGATTCCGGAGAAGTGATGAGGGCCGGGACGCGCTCCGCACCCCGTGGGTAGAGAATCTTCCTCCGCAGGGAGGAGGACTTCTCCTGAGGTGGGGAAATCCGGTTCTTCGGCCCCCGGCCGCCCCCTTGACCGGTCAGTGTGAGTGTTGGAAATCTCTCGTGTTGTGATCGAGCGAATCCGGAGAGTCGATCATCTGGATCGACCGGCACTGTGCTCGCGGGCGTTCCGCCCGCCGATGGAGGGGGTGCGAAGGTGGTCAGCGACAGACGCGTCGGCTACCTCGAAGAGCTGGAACACGAACTCGACACGCGGGGCCTCGTCGCGCGCGTCGTCAGGACCCGCTCGGGGCCGGCCTTCCTGAGGGTCGTGAACCCCGAGGCCGCGAGCCTCGCGGAGGACGTCACCTGCGCACCGGCCCCCGAGACCAAGGACCACTACTTCTGGTGGTCCTGGGGCGAGCGCATGCACCGCGTCGACGACGTCGGCGGAGCGGCCCTCAAGCTGGCGCACGTCCTCCAGCCGCTCGCCGCGAGGTGAGCTGACTCACTCCGGGCCCCCGAGCCCGAGCACCGTCACCGACCCGGGCGCCCGCCGGCAGGGCGCCCACCAGGCCGGGCGTGTCCCGCGAGGCCGCGGCGAAGGGCGCGGCAGCCGCGGACCCCGCGGGACACGTTCGCCCGGCAGGCCCCCTCCCCGGCCGGTCCCCGCCGCCGGCCCCGGCGTTCGTATGAACCGGTCGGAACCGTCCCCTACGATCGGGCTCGTACCCGCCGCAGGTCCACGGCGAGTTGGCGGGGAACCGCAATGGCCGGGGAGGGTCTGCCACACCATGTCTCTGTTCGCGTCGATCAGCGTGCCGCTCGCCGTGTCGCCGGTCGCCAAGCCGTTCCTGCCCTGGGCCGAGAAGGGCACCCCCGAGGCCGCCTGCAAGAACACGGACCCCAGCGTCTCGTGCCGGCTGGTCTGGAACATCTCGAAGAACACCGACTTCACCCAGTTCTGGGCGACCTGGCTGGACAAGCCGCTCACCACGCTGCTGTGGATCATCGTGACCTTCGTGGTCGCGCTGATCGTGAAGAACATCGCGCACCGGATGATCACCAAGGTCACGCTGCGGATGGCCGAGGGCACGATGTCGGAGAAGGTCCGGGAGCGGTCCCGGACGGTCTTCGAGGGCAGTCCCGCGCTGCTCAACAGGCGGCGCGCCCAGCGGGCCCAGACGCTCGGCTCGGTGCTGCGCTCCATCGCGTCCATCATCATCATGGGCACGGCCGCGTTCAGCATCCTCGGCTCGCTCGGCCTCAACCTCGCCCCCATCCTCGCCAGCGCCAGCGTGATCGGCGTCGCGGTCGGCTTCGGCGCGCAGAACATCGTCAAGGACTTCCTCGCCGGGCTGTTCATGCTGCTGGAGGACCAGTACGGCGTCGGCGACGTCATCGACGTGGGCAGCGCCAAGGGGACGGTCGAGGCCGTCACCCTGCGGGTCACCCGCATGCGGGACGTCAACGGCGTCGTCTGGTACGTCCCGAACGGCGAGATCAAGAAGGTCGGGAACGAGTCGCAGAACTGGGGACGCGCCGTCCTGGACATCCCGGTCGACATCAACGAGGACACCGAGAAGGTCAAGGAGATCCTGCAGGCCACCGCCGACGAGCTGGCCGCGGACGGGGCGTGGCACGACCTCGTCCTGGAGCAGCCGTCGGTGTGGGGCGTGCAGGCCCTCGCCGGCGACGCCGTCGTGATCCGCGTCGTGCTCAAGACGGCGCCGGGCAAGCAGGGCGACATCGCCCGCGAGCTGCGCGAACGCGTCAAGCGGGCGTTCGACGAGGCGGGCGTCACGGTCGCCACCCCCGCGCCCTAGCCGCCTTCCCAGTGGATCAAGGTGAGGAAGAGGGCGCGTCTCACATAGGGTGGGGGCGCTATGGCTGAACAGGTGACCTTCTACGAAGCGGTCGGCGGCGAGGAGACCTTCCACCGGCTGGTGCACCGCTTCTACCAGGGGGTCGCGGACGACCCCGACCTCCGCGCCCTCTATCCCGAGGAGGACCTCGGTCCCGCCGAGGAGAGGCTGCGGCTCTTCCTGATCCAGTACTGGGGCGGTCCCAACACCTACAGCACTCAGCGCGGGCACCCGAGGCTGAGGATGCGTCACGTGCCCTTCGTCATCGGCGCGGCCGAGCGGGACGCGTGGCTGCGGCACATGCGGGTCGCGGTGGACGAGCTCGGGCTTCCGGAAGACCTGGAGAAGCAGCTCTGGGCCTACTTCACCATGGCGGCGCAGAGCATGGTGAACGCCCCGACGTGAGCGGGTAGAGCGCCCCGTATGACGCGAATCCCGTGGTGGCGCAACGCCGTCGTGTACGAAATCTACGTCCGCAGTTTCGCCGACGCCGACGGGAACGGCGAAGGCGATCTCCAGGGGGTCCGGTCCCGGCTCGGCCACCTGCGGGATCTCGGTGTGGACGCGCTGTGGCTCACCCCCTTCTACACCTCCCCTCTGGCGGACGGCGGTTACGACGTGGCCGACTACCGCGACGTCGATCCCCGGTTCGGCACGCTGGACGATTTCGACGCCCTCGTGGCGGACGTGCACGCCCACGGGATGCGGCTGATCGTCGACATCGTCCCGAACCACTCCTCCGACCGGCATCGCTGGTTCCGGGAGGCGCTCGCGGCTCCGCCCGGGTCGCCCGCACGCTCCCGCTACATCTTCCGCGCCGGCAAGCCAGGGGAACGTCCCGGCGAGGCCGCCCCACCGAACGACTGGCCGTCGGCGTTCGGCGGCCCCGCCTGGACGCGGCTGGACGACGGCGAGTGGTACCTGCACCTGTACGCGCCCGAGCAGCCCGACCTCAACTGGCGCAACCCCGAGGTGCGGCACGAGTTCGAGGACATCCTGCGGTTCTGGCTCGACCGCGGCGTGGACGGCTTCCGCATCGACGTCGCCGCCGGACTGTTCAAGGACGAGTCGTTCCGCGACCTCCGCGGCCAGGACCGGGACATGGTGAACGGGCCCATGTACAGCCGTCCGGAAGTCCACGACGTGTACCGGAGATGGCGCCAGATCCTCGACGAGTACGACGGCGACCGCATGGCCATAGGCGAGGTGTGGACGGACGGTCCGGAAGACCTCGCCCTCTACCTGCGTCCAGACGAACTGCACCAGGTGTTCCAGTTCGACCTGCAGCTTGCCCCGTGGTCGGCCATGGCGTTCCGCGAAGTGATCGACGCAGCGTTGAAGGCCGTCGCCCCCATGGGCGCCGCCCCCACATGGGTGCTGTCGAGCCACGACTCCGTCCGCCACGTCACCCGCTACGAGCAGCGGGACGGCTTCCAGGGCATCGGGCACGCCAGAGCCAAGGCCGCGCTACTGCTGCTCTTGGCGCTCCCAGGGTCGGCCTACCTGTACCAGGGCGAGGAACTGGGACTGCCCGAGGTGACGGATCTGCCTGACGACGCCAGGCAGGACCCCATCTTCAAGCGCACGAACGGGCAGACCGCAGGACGCGACGGCTGCCGGGTACCGCTGCCGTGGTCGGGCCGCGCCGAGCCTTATGGCTTCTCCCCTGACGGCGTCCGGCCGTGGCTGCCGATGCCGGAGCGGTGGGCGTCGATGACCGCCGAGGCGCAGGCGTCCGACCCGTCCTCCATGCTGAGCTGGTACCGCGAGGCCCTCGCGCTGCGCCGCCGCCTGCACGGCGGCCTCCCCGATGACCTGGAGTGGCTCGACTCCCCCGAGACCGCCCTCTTCTTCCGGCGCGGTTCTCTGATCCTGGCCCTCAACTGCGGCGAGAACCCCGTGCGCCTCCCCGAGGGCACGCCGCTCCTGACCAGCACGCCCCTCTACGGCGACCTGCTTCCCGGCAACACCGCCGCGTGGCTGAGCGTCCCCTGAACGCAGGACGCGGTGCGCCGGTCCGTGCGAGGGGTCAACGCACGGACCGGCACACCGCGGTCCTTCGCCGAAAGACGCTTCCGGCTACAGCGGCGGGCGCTGGAGCTGGAGCGGGTCGTCGGCCATCGGGGCCGACTTGAGGGTCTGCATGCCGGTTCCGACGCCCGCCCAGCGCTTGACGTCGGACATCGCCTTGGTCTGCTGGTCACTGGGCAGCCTGGCGATGAGGCGGCCGCTGTGGTTCATGCCCGGAGCGACGTAGACCGCCGAGTCGCGGCTGCCGCGCCCGAGGCGGAACGGCTCGGAACCCCACGGGTCGTTGGCGCCGTACAGGAACAGCATGTGGTTGGCGTTCCCGCGCACCCAGCGGTCGATGTCGCGCATGGCACGGCCGTTGTCGAACCGCATGGCGATGTCACGCGGGACGTAGGTGCGCGGCTGGTAGCTGGCCTCGTACCGCAGCAGCGGCCGCAGGTGCTTGAACTTCGGCGTCGGCCAGCCCAGCTGCGTCCCCGCCTGGTAGTAGTACGGGATGTACGGGGCGAGGCCCTGGTCGCTGTAGAACGAGAGCCCGGAGATGTTGTCGAGCGTCTCGTAGAGCTGGTCGTCCGTGGCGTCCTTCGCGTTCGGCAGCGCCGCGCAGTCGGACTGCAGGCTGTACTGCCAGAAGCCCCACTCGTAGTCCATCACCGAGTTCTCGAACGCGCGGTCCTGGGTGCGCAGGATGTCGAACGTCCAGCCGTTCTCGTCCGCGGCGGCCTTGAAGCGCTTGAGCATCTCGGTGCGGCGTTCGAGGAACTTGCGCGCGAGCGCCTTGACGTTCGCGCGGCACGCGGGGTCGGAGCCGACCGTCTGGAAGAACTTGTCGTAGGCGCGGTCGTCGTTGTTGTTGACGTCGTTGGGCGCCACGTACACGACGCTGCCGTCGACGTCCCGCGGGTAGAACCGCTTGTGGTAGACGGCCGTCATGCCGCCCTTGCTGGCCCCCGTCGAGATCCACTTGCCCTGGTAGATGGTCTTCAGGGCGCCGATCAGCCGGTGCTCGTCGGTGGCCGCCTGCCAGATCGTGTCCTTCTTCCAGTCCGTCGGCTCGGGACGGGACGGGGTGAAGTACCGGTACTCGACCGAGATCTGGTTGCCGTCGACCAGCGCCGTCGGCTCGGAGGTGAACATCGTCTCCGGCGTGTTGTACCCGCTGGTGTAGAGCACCATGGGACGGTCCGCCGACTTGTGCTGCAACATGATGCGCTGCTCGAACCACTGCCCCCGCGGGTTGCGGTGGTCGACAGGCTGCCGGTACTCCAGCCAGAACCAGCGCTGGCCGGGCAGGGTGGACGGCTTCTCCGTCACCCGCATGCCGGGGATCGCCTTCAGCTGGGCGAGGATGTCGCCCGCCTGGGCGGCGCCGGCCTTCGCCGTGCCCGCCTGAGCCGTGGCCGCGGCCTGCGCCGCGGTGGCGCCCGCCCCGGTCATGCCCGCGGCGAGCAGCAGTGCCATGGCTCCTCGTGAGACGCGCCGCATTGTGCCCCTTTCACGTGGGTTCTCCACATTCGCGTCGCGACCCTAGAGGGAGAAGCCCGGCTAAAACGGATTGCTGTTGGGCTTGTTACCTATCCGTGACAGGTCGGTTGTCACCCGATCAGACCGGAAAACAACCCCCAAGAGGGGCGGAAGCGTGATCAGGTACGCATTGGCGTTCACGCTGGAAGAACGCGGGGCCGCACGGTGAGCAGCGATCACGTCCGGAACGGCGACCAACGGGGAGCGGAGATCAGCTCGCCCCGGGCAGACGACCTGCGGAGGGCCGACCCTTCGACCGAGCGCGAGGCATCGGCAAGCCTGACGGGCACGCGGGTGCCGACGAAACGTCCGCCGGGGCGTGCAGGGATGGGGCCGAGCGGAGGATCAGGTGGGAGGGGCGAGGGCGAAGCCGTCGTCCCACGGGGCCAGGCGTTCGAAGAGCCGCTCGTCGTGCCAGCGCCCGTCCAGGTGGATGTGGCGGCGGGCCGTCCCCACGGGCGTGAACCCGTTGCGTTCGAGCACCCGCTGAGAAGCGACGTTGTCGACTCTCGTGAACGCCTCGACGCGGTGCAGGCGGAGCGCGCCGAACGCGACGTCCAGTGCCTGCCTGACGGCCTCGGTGGCGACGCCCCTGCCGGCGTGCGCGCGCGCCACCCAGTAGCCGACGAAACAGCTCTGGAGAGGGCCGCGCAGGATGTTGTTGAGCGTGATGCGCCCGGCGACCTCGCCGTCGACGAGGATGACGCCCGGCCACATCTCCCCCGCCGCGTACGCCTCGACCAGGTCGCGCAGGTTGTCGCGCTGGCCGTCGACGGTGAAGTACGCCTCCCCCCGCTCCGGCTCCCAGGGACGCAGGTAGGCGCGGTTCTCCCGGTACAGCGCCGCGAGCGCCTCCGCGTCCGCGATCTGGACGGCGCGCAGGCGCACCCCCACCCGACGTCCGTCGAGCGCGGGCGGGGGGCCGGCGAGCGCCGTCATGCGCGGGGCACCACGTACCGCCCGATGAACTCGCGTTCCTCCGGGGTGAAGCGGCGCAGGCGGTTCGCCTCCACATCGAACGCGACGAGCGTCGAGGTCGCCTCCGCGTACACGTGGTCGTCGTCCCGCACCTCGTAGGCCAGCTTGAACGACGCGGCGCGGGCCTCGGTCACCCACGTCTCCACCCGGATCGGGTAGACGGTCGGGAGCAGCGGATACCGGTAGTCGATCTCGTGCCGGGAGATCACCATGCCGCGCACGGGCGGCTCCCCCTTGCGCACCGGGTCGCCGTGGAACATCTCCAGCCGCGCGTCCTCCAGGTAGCCGAGGAACTTGACGTTGTTCACGTGTCCCTGGGAGTCGATGTCACCGAACCGGATCTTGAACTCGTAGACGTGGCGGTACTCGGCCGCGGGCAACTGCTGCATGTCCTCGCCTGGGTACGGGAAACCGGGGGTCGGCCCGATGCTACCGGGCGCGGCCGAGGTCCCTGACAAGGCAGGGTCGCTCCAGGTCGAACCACCAGTCCGGAACCACGCGCCTCATCGCCGCGGGGAGATCCTCCAACCTCCACCCGCCGCCCTCACCACCCGCCACCTCACCGCAGCCCATGCCGCCCGACGAGTCGCAGAACAAACCCAGATCCCACATGAAGCGGCCGCGGGCACACCTAAATCAACCAGCCACCTGTCACAACCAGCACAACCACATCCCGGCAACGCCCAGCACCTGGCACTCGGCGACCAAAGACCGGCGTCCAGCACGACCAAACCCCGGTGACGACCAGCAACCGGCATTCTGCACCCGGCACGGAACCGCATCCCGGTGACGACCGGCAACCGGCACGCAGTGACCGGAGACGGCGCGACGCCCCCGGAAACGACCGGCGACCGGGGCCTAGGCCGTGTTTCGAAGTCCCGTCTCACTTCGCTCGCCTGGCGGCTCGCTCCGTGACCGGGCCTGGGCGAACGCGGGCATCGCTTCGCGATCTGCCCGGCTCCGCTCGCCTCCGGCTTTACCGCCTTGGCAGGCGAACGCCAGGGAACAGGGGCGGCCGGGAACACGTACTGCTGAGGACGCGGACGGCCGCGCGATCGGTGATCGCGCGGCCGTTCGGGGAGGCGTGGGTCAGTCGCGCTTCAGCTTGCGGTGGGTGACCCGGTGCGGGCGGGCGGCGTCGGCGCCCAGCCGCTCGATCTTGTTCTTCTCGTAGTCGGCGAAGTTGCCCTCGAACCAGAACCAGTTCGAGCCCTCCTCCCACGCGAGGATGTGCGTGGCGATGCGGTCGAGGAACCACCGGTCGTGCGAGGTGATCACAGCGCACCCGGGGAACTCCAGGAGGGCGTTCTCCAGGCTGGACAGGGTCTCGGTGTCGAGGTCGTTGGTCGGCTCGTCCAGCAGCAGGACGTTGCCGCCCTGCTTGAGCGTCAGCGCCAGGTTGAGGCGGTTGCGCTCGCCGCCGGACAGGACGCCGGAGGGCTTCTGCTGGTCGGGGCCCTTGAACCCGAACGCCGCGACGTACGCGCGGGACGGCATCTCGACCTGGCCGACGTTGATGTGGTCCAGGCCGTCCGAGACGACCTCCCACACCGTCTTCTTCGGGTCGATGCCGCCGCGGCCCTGGTCGACGTAGGAGATCTTGACGGTCTCGCCGACCCGCAGGTCGCCGGCGTCCGGGTGCTCCTCCCCGACGATCATGCGGAAGAGCGTGGTCTTGCCGACGCCGTTCGGGCCGATGACGCCGACGATGCCGTTCGGGGGCAGGTTGAACGTCAGGCCGTCCATCAGGAGCCGGTCGTCGAAGCCCTTGTTCAGCTTGTCGGCGACGATCACCGTGTTGCCCAGGCGCGGGCCCGGCGGGATCTGGATCTCCTCGAAGTCGAGCTTGCGGTACTTGTCGGCCTCGGCGGCCATCTCCTCGTACCGCTCAAGGCGGGCCTTGCTCTTGGTCTGGCGGGCCTTGGGGTTCGAGCGCACCCACTCCAGCTCGTCCTGGAGGCGCTTCTTGCGCTTGGCGTCCTTGTTGCCCTCGACCTTGAGCCGCTCGGCCTTCTTCTCCAGGTAGACGGAGTAGTTGCCCTCGTAGGGGTAGCAGCGGCCGCGGTCGAGCTCCAGGATCCAGGTCGCCACGTTGTCGAGGAAGTACCGGTCGTGCGTGACGGCCAGGACGGTGCCCTCGTACTTGGCGAGGAACTGCTCCAGCCACTGGACGCTCTCGGCGTCCAGGTGGTTGGTGGGCTCGTCCAGCAGCAGCAGGTCGGGCGCCTCCAGCAGCAGCTTGCACAGCGCGACGCGCCGGCGCTCGCCACCCGACAGCTTCGACACCTCGGCGTCGCCGGGCGGGCAGCGCAGCGCGTCCATCGCCTGGTCGAGCTGGCTGTCGAGGTCCCAGGCGTTGCGATGGTCGAGCTGCTCCTGCAGCTTGCCCATCTCCTCCATCAGCGCGTCGGAGTAGTCCGTCGCCATCAGCTCGGCGATCTCGTTGAACCGGTCGAGCATCGCCTTGGTCTCGGCGACGCCCTCCTGGACGTTCCCGAGGACGTCCTTCTCCTCGTTCAGGGGCGGCTCCTGCTGCAGCATTCCCACGCTGAAACCGGGCATGAGGCGCGCGTCGCCGTTCGAGGGCTGTTCCAGACCGGCCATCATGCGCAGCAGCGTCGACTTGCCGGTGCCGTTGGGCCCCAGGACCCCGATCTTCGCACCCGGAAGGAAATGCAGGGTGACGTCGTCAAGGACGACCTTGTCGCCATGTGCCTTGCGCACACGCTGCATCGTGTAGATGTACTCGGCCATATCGTCAAGACTAGGGGGTCCTGGAACCTGTTTTTCGCGTTGCCGCCTCAGTTGCCGGACGGCCTGGGGCCTTCCAGCGCGGGAAGGCACACCCGGTCGCGCCCCGAGGACTTCGCCCGGTAGAGCGCCAGGTCGGCCGCCGTCATGAGTTCCAGGAGGTCCTGGCCGTGGGTGCGGAACAGCGACACCCCCACGGAGACGGTGACGGTGACGGTGCCCTCCTCGGCCGGGACGGCGAGGCGGCGCACCCGGCCGCGGAGGCGTTCGGCGACGCGGCAGGCCTCCACGGTGTCGGCGCCCGGCAGCAGGACGACGAACTCCTCGCCCCCGAAGCGGCCCACCACGTCGTAGTCGCGCAGCTGGTGGCACAGGGTGCTCGCCACCCCCACCAGCACCTGGTCGCCGACCAGGTGGCCGTGGGTGTCGTTGACGCGCTTGAAATGGTCGATGTCGATCAGGAGGAGCGCGACGGCGTCGTGGGTGCGCTGGGCCCGGGAGAGCTCGGTGTCGGCCTCGCGCTGCCACGCGGCGGCGTTGAGCAGGCCCGTCTTGGCGTCGGTGCGCGCGGCCGCCTGGAGCTGCTGGTGCATCAGGCTGCGCTGCAGGAGCATCACCGGCGGAAGGGCCAGCAGGAGCAGGCCCAGCGACAGGGCGCTCGTGATCGCCACCAGGATGCCGACGCAGAGCTCCACCGTGTCGAGCAGGAGGCTCTCGCGCGTCCACAGGACGTCCCGCCACCGGCTCTCGGGATCGGCGGCATGCGCGGCGACCGCGACGATCGCCGCGTTCACCACCGTGAACAGCGCCGCGCAGCCGACGGCCGCCGGGATGCCCGGGTAGCTCTCGACGACCCACTGCGGCGCCCCCTGCAGCGGGTCGGCCACCACCCGGTGGAACACCACCGACGCGCACGCCCCGGCGATCCCGAGCGCGGCGGCGACGACCGCCCGCCGGTAGATCAGCGTCCGCCGGACGCGGAACTGCAGCAGCGCCTGCATCGGCACCGGGACCAGCAGCGCGTACACCGGCGGCAGCAGCAGCGCGACCGGCAGCCACCAGGCCGACAGCAGGTCGCGCGCGACCCCCGCCGGCATCCCCAGCCTCCGCGTCGCCTCGATGCACACGGCGCCGCACGCCAGCAGCGCCCCGAAGGTCATCAGATCGTCGCCCCGGAACGGGGTCTCGACCAGCCCCGCGACGATCAGCCCCAGGTGGACGGCGACGACCACCGGCACGTAGACCGCGAGCAGGGACCGACGCCCAAGTCGCGCCCTGCGCCTCGGCCTGCGGACCAGCTCCCCACCACGGTCCTCGGCGGACGACTGCACTGCCGTCATCCTTCCCCCTTACGCGCATCACGTTGTGTAACACGATAGTTGCAACGTGTGCGGAACGGGCGTGAAACAGGTACGTTCGGGAACGCACATGCGGGTGACCGTTCTGATCACCGGTATCCGGGCCCGCTGATCCGCGGAGCCCGACCATCCTGAGGGGGACCACCATGCGCGGCGTTTCCTGGATCTGACCAGCAAGCAGCCACCCAAAACGCCGGGGGCGCGCGCTCACCGCTCCCACGGCCCACATCCCCCCACCGAACACTTTCGCCTCACCTCCAACTCCCACACCCGGCTCCCGCCCGGCCCCAGCCGGGCCGCCCCGAGCACTGGCCGCACCTGGCCGCCACCCAGCCACCCCAAAACAGCGGGAGCAAGGAGCCAAAAACCCACCACCCCACACCAAAGCCACACCCCACCAGCGGCGCCCACTCGCCCCGAACACCCCCGGCCAAGCCGCTCCACCACGCACACACCCTTGGCCACGCCGCACGACAGGCGAGAGCACCCACCAGCCAAGCCAGACCAACCAGCGCACCTCCGCGCCAGCTCCTCGCCCAGCGTCACCCAGCCCCATCGACCGCTTCAGCACCGCATATTTCCTCTGCTCACGCCTTACGCCAGGCGGCGCCCGCGGCGAAACCAGCCCGACCACGCACGCCGCCCCACCACCGGCGCCTACTTGCCCCGAGCACACCCGGCCGAGCCGCTCCACCACGCCACATCCCCTGCTCACGCCTTACGCCAGGTGGCGCCCGCGGCGAAACCAGCCCCACCACGCACGCCGCCCCACCAGCGGCACCCACTTGCCCCGAGCACCCCCGGCCGAGCCGCTCCACCACGCATGCATCCCTTGGTCACGCCGTGGGACAGGTAGCGCGGAGCGTGGGTCGCTCGTCGCTGCCCTAGGGCGCCCTGGAGAGAGCCGGTCGAGGGTCCCGCGCTGGCGCGTGCCCTTCTTTGGCTGCGTCGTGCGACGGGTGGGAGCGCGCATGGGACCGAGCCAGGCCGAACCGCGCGTCGCCGCTTCTGTGGCAGCCGGGCGGTGTTCGGGGGGGCCGAGTGGGGCGGGTGGGTTCTCTCGGTGGGTGGGGTTAGGCGGCTTTGGGTTCGTCTTCTTCTGTGGGGGTGGTCAGGGCCCATTGGTCGGCGGTGTCGCGGGCCAGTTGGCGGTCTTCGTCGGTCAGGGGGCCGGTGCGTTGGGCGGGGCGATAGTCGACGGTGCCGCGGGTCAGGTCGGGGCCCAGGGTGGTGGCCTCGACCTCGGCGGAGAAGCGCCACTGGTCGTCGCGTTCGTACTGGCGGATGCGCAGGCGGCCGGTGACCAGGACCGGCGTGCCGCGCTGGAGGTCGGACGCGTTGACGTTGTCGGCCAGGCCGCGCCAGCAGTTCACCGTGACGTACAGGGAATCGTCGTCCTGCCATTGGCCGGTCTGCCGGTCGAAGCGGCGGGGCGTGCAGCCCACCCGCAGCGACAGGAAGGGGTGGCCGTTGGCCGTCACGGCGTAGCGGGGCTCGGCCGCTACCCAGCCGGTGATGGTGACGTGCGCCTCGTTCATCGCGTCCTCCGTTGTCTCGCGTACGAGGACAACGGTGGCTCAGACGCGCAGGGCGGCGCCCGCGGTCGCGGAACTGTGGATAACTCAGCCGCGGCCGAGGGCGACGTCGACGTCCCGGCGGAAGCGGGCGTAGACCTCCAGGTCCTCCTCGATGGGGACGATCACCTTCTCGCGGGCGACGCGCTCGATGCCCTGGCGCATGTGCTGCTCCATCTTCTCGCCGTGCCTGGCGGACGACAGCGCGACCATGTTGCGGCACGCGGACGCGGTGAGCCAGCCCATGCCGAGCGTGCAGACGACCAGGATGGCGACGTAGGGGATCAGGCCCGCCTGGCCGATGAGGCCGTCCGGGTCGTCGCCGCCGAGGTCGAGCAGGCCGTAGGCGACGAGGAAGCCGATCCACACGACGCTGAGGGCGGCGACCAGGACGAGGAAGTACTGCCAGGTCTTGACCAGCCACCACCAGCGCGGCACCACGTTGAACGTGGGCAGGGCCTCCTTGAGGGACTCGCCGAGCGCCTCGGGGATCTCGGCGGCGTGGGAGCGGGCCGCGGCGCGGACGGAGCGGCCCCAGTGCGGCGGAAGCTCGGCGGTGACGCCCTCGGCGACGTTCTGGAGGGCGTTGTCCACGTCGCCCTGCTGGGCGCCGATCGGCCCGGTGAAGGCGTTGCGCAGTTCCTCGCGGAGCTCGGTGAGGCGCATCCGGCGCAGCGGGTCCGAGCGCAGCCGGGTGACCATGGCGGTGACGGGCCAGCCGATGAAGTCGGCGGCGCGCAGCTCGTAGGCGCTCTCCATGGCCTCGGCGACGGCGGGCGCGCCCGCGGCGTCGGTGAGGGACTGCAGGAGCTCGGCCTTGCGGCCGTCGTCGACCGTGACGGGCGGTTCGGCGTCGAAGCGGTAGGCGGTGAACCGCTCGGCGGCGCGGTCGACGTCGGCCGTCAGCCGCTCGGTGCGGGCGCGGCGGGCGGCGACGGTCTCGACGAGGGTGTCGCGGAAGCCGTGCACGCCGTCCTCGGCGACCGCGGAGGTGGTGACGATCCGCGGGTCGGCGAGCCCCTCGGCCTCCAGCAGGCGGCGCAGGTCGGCGACGCAGTCGTCGATCTCGTGGGGGGCGAGCCGGTCGACCTGGTTGAGGACGATCAGGGTGACGCCGGCATGCCGGGCGAACGGGACGATGTAGTTGCGGTGCAGGGCGGCGTCGGCGTACTTCTGCGGGTCGACGACCCAGACCAGCAGGTCGGCGATGGTGACGAACCGGTCGACCTCGGCGCGGTGCATCGCCTGGATCGAGTCGTGGTCGGGCAGGTCGATCAGGACGAGGCCCTGCAGGGTGGCTTCGGCGCGCTCCAGGTCGAGGGCGCTGGCGCGGGCGTAGCGGTGGCGCTTGTCGACGTCGAGCCAGTCGAGGAGGGGGCCCGCGCCGTCCAGCCCCCAGACGCACGCGTGGGCCTTCGACGTCATCGGGCGGCGCATCCCGGTGGGCGACAGTTCGAGCCCGCAGATGGCGTTGAACAGGGAGGACTTGCCGCTGCCCGTGCCGCCCGCGAGGGTGACGACGGTGTGGTCGCCCGACAGCCGCAGCCGCTGGCCGGCGCGCCGCAGCAGCGCTCCGGCGTCGTCCAGGACGGGCTGGTCGAGCCGTCCGAGGCCGGCCTGGACGAGCCGGTCGAGCCCGTCGAGGCGCTCGACGAGTCCGGGCGGGCCGGCGGGCTCGGCGGGGGGAGCGGCTTCGGGCATGCCGGGGAGCGGGGTCTCGCCGGTTCCCGCCGTGGAGTTCGCGGGGATGGCCGAGGTGGTCATCGGGCAACCTCGAGGTTGTAGGTGGCCTGGTACAGCTGGACGGGGACGGTCTCGTCGGGGATGCCGGCGGAGTCGAGCACCTGCCCGAAGCGGATGGCCTCCTCGTCGAACAGCATCCCGATGCGGCTGCGCAGGTCGGCGCGGGCCTTGGCGCCCATGCCGCGCAGGGACTCGGCGCCGAACAGGGCCTTCAGCAGCCGCTGCGGGACGGCGCTGTTGCCGCCCTCCACGGCCACGTCGGACGTCCCGTACCCGAGCAGGCCGATCGTCAGGACGAGCGAGACCGCCTCGGTGTCGAACGAGACCAGCTTCGCGACGGAGCGCTTGGTGACGCCCTGGGTGCGGATCAGCTCCTGGACGTGGTCCTGCCAGGCGCTGACGGCCCGGGTGACGCGCCGCGACAGCTCCGGGGAGACGTGCCCGAGGCCGGCGTCGGCGCCGGCGAGCACCTGGGCGCCCGCCGGGTGCTCGCGCCAGCGGGCCATGACCTGCTCCGCGCCGTGCTCGGCGGACGCCATGATGAGCGATTCGAGGCCGCTGCGCAGCGCCGCCTTGAGGGCGCGGACGCGGGCCGGGCTGCGGTGGCGGCGGCTGGCGGCGCGGCCGCGCCGGGATCGCTGGACGTGCAGGGCGCGCAGCAGGTCGCCGGTGCCGGCGAAGTCCTGCCAGCGGGCCAGCACCTCGCCGCGCAGCAGCGAGCCGTTGCGGGTGGCCTCGTCCAGTTCGGCGAGGGCGGTGCCGTACCCGGCCTCGACCTCCCTGGCCAGCTCGGTGCGCCGCTCGACCTGCGCCTCGACCTGCCGGGCGAGCTCGGGGACGCGGGTGCGGAAGCTGTCCAGGACGGCGGCGAGGGTGTCGCTGACGACGATCTCGCGGTCCTCGGCGTCCTCGGCGACGCCGGTCAGCCAGTCGCGGATGTCCTCGACGGTCTCCTCGGGGAGGCGGCTCTCCTCGATCCGGGTCTCGGGGATGGTGAAGCGGCGCGCGTCGCCGACCTCGTGCTCGTCCAGCATCTCGGCGAAGTGCTCGACGATCTCGCCGCCGCCGGCGCCCGCGCCCTGCGGGACGCGCGACAGCACGACGCCGATCGTGGCGCCGTTCTCCTTGGCGCGCTGGAGCATCTGCCAGACCTGGGCGTCGGCGTAGCGGGCGGCGGTGGTGACGCACAGCCACAGGTCGGCGGCGGCCATCAGCTTGGTCGCGAACTCGTAGTGGTCTTCGAAGACGGAGTCGAAGTCGGGGCTGTCGAGGAGGGCGAGGCCGGGCGGCAGGACGTCGCTGGCGATGATGACCAGCTGGTCGCCCGCGATGGCGTCGGGCGCGGGGCCGCGGACCCGTCCCATGCCGGGCAGCATCGGCCCCTCCATGAACCACCGGACGTGGTCGGGGTGGCAGACGAGGATCGGGCTGCTGGTGGTGGGGCGCAGCACGCCGGTCGCGCTGACGCGGGCGCCGACGAGCGTGTTGACCAGGGTGGACTTGCCCGCGCCGGTGGAGCCGCCGAGCACCACGAGCATGGGGGCGCCGGACGCCTGGACGCGCGGCAGGACGTAGTCGACGAGCTGGGCGCGCAGTTCGTCGCGGGCCTCGCGGGCCTGTTCGACGCCGGGGACGTCCAGCAGGAGGTCGAACGCGCCGAGCTGTTCGCGCAGCGCGGTCAGGGCGCGGACCAGCTCGGCGCGGTTGACGGTCGCCCCGGCCTTGGGGGCGCGGCGCCGTCCGCGCCTGGGCCTGGCCTCGGCCTTCTCGCCGCTTCGGGCCTCGTCGTCGGCGGCCTCGCCTTCGGGCGCCGCGTCGTCGTCGGCAGCGCCCTTCTCGGAGGTCTGCTTCCCGGCCGCCGCGCCGGGGCCTTCCGGGTCCTTCCCGGACGCGTCCTCGCCGCCCGTGGTCTCGCCGGACGCCGCGGCCTCGTCGGGGGCGGGCTCGCCGGCCCGGCCCGAGCCGGCGCCGGCCTCCTCGTCGTGGACCGTGCTCTGCTCTGCGGGGGGTGTCACGGATCCCGTCCCAAGTCCGCTCGAATCATGTCGATCTCTCGTGCCACGTTGACCACGTCGCCCACGACCACGATCGCCGGGGGCCGGACATCTCCGGCGGCCATCTCGTCGGCCACCGTGCCCAGCGTCGCCGTCAGCGCCCGCTGGCCGGGAAGGGTGCCGTCCTGCACCACGGCCACCGGCGTTCCGGACGACCGACCATAGCGCATGAGGGCCGCCGCGATGAGCGCCATCCGCTCCACCGCCATGAGCAGGACGATCGTGCCGTTCGCGCGGGCCAGCGCCTCCCAGTCGACGGTCGAGTCGGGGTGCCCGGGAGGGACGTGCGCGGAGACGACGTGGAACTCCTGCGCGACGCCCCGGTGGGTGACCGGGATGCCCGCGGCCGACGGAACGGCGACCGCGCTGGTGATGCCGGGGACGACCGTGACGGGGACGCCGTGGCGGGCGCAGTACAGGGCCTCCTCGCCGCCGCGCCCGAACACGAACGGGTCGCCGCCCTTGAGCCGGACGACGAAGCGGCCCCGCCGCGCGTGCTCGACCAGGGACTCGTTGATGCGGTCCTGGGTGACCGTCCGGCCGTAGGGGATCTTGGCGGCGTCGATGACCTCGACGTCGGCGGCGAGCTCGTCGAGCAGCCCGCCGGGGGCGAGGCGGTCGGCGACGACGACGTCGGCCATGGCGAGCAGCTGCCGCCCGCGCACGGTGATCAGGCCCGGGTCGCCCGGGCCGCCGCCGACGAGCGCGACGCCGGCGGGCTTGCTCCGGGAGTGCCGGGACTCCAGGGCGCCGTCGCGCAGGCCCTCCACCACCGCGTCGCGGATGCCGGCGGCGCGGCGCGGGTCGCCGCCGAGCAGCACCCCGACGGTGGCGTCGCCCGCGTGCCCGCTGGCGGGCGTCCAGGCAGGGGAGGACTCGGCGTCGTCGGCTCGGACGGACCAGATGCGCGCGGCGTCGGCCTCCGCCACCACGTCGCCGTTGACCTTGGCGTCGTCGGTGACGGCCTGCACCAGCCAGGCGCCCGCGCAGTCGCCGCGCCGGTAGCCCCGCCGGTGCCAGGTGATCCGGCCGCGCTCGGCGAGGCCCTCCAGGGTGGCGGTGACCGAGGGGGACACGAGGACCACCTCGGCGCCCGCGTCCAGCAGGGCGGGCACGCGGCGCTGGGCGACCCGCCCTCCGCCGACGACGAGGACGCGTCGCCCGCCGAGTCGCAGGCCTAGCAGGTACGGGGGCACGGTGGATCTCTCGGACGCGGGTGGCGGACGCTCTCTTTGTGGAACAAAGGTACTCGGCTCGGGGAGTCCGTGGAGAGGGGCCTCGCCCGTTCGATAGCCGAGCGTGACTTCTTCCGTGATCGCGTCGTTACGGCCGCCCGGCGCCCTTCTCGCTCACCCCGGCGGAGTCGAACGTGGCGACCTCGCGCAGGACCCGCGCCGCGCCCTGGACCAGTGGCAGCGCCAGGAGGGCGCCGGTCCCCTCGCCGAGCCGCAGCTCCAGGTCGACCAGTGGCCGCAGGCCGAGGAACTCCACGGCGGCGCCGTGGCCGGGCTCGGCGGAGCGGTGCCCGGCGACGCACGCGCCGAGGGCGTCCGGGCACAGCGCGGCGGCGGCCAGGGCGGCCGCTCCGGCGATCACGCCGTCGAGGACGACGGGGACGCGCAGGGCCGCCGCGCCGAGGACGAACCCGGCGATCGCCGCGTGCTCCAGCCCGCCGACCGCCGCGAGCACCTCCATCGGCGGCCGGCCGTGCCCTTCCCGCAGGCCGTGCCGGTCGAGGGCGGCGCGCACCACCTCGACCTTGTGGGCGTGGGTGGCGTCGTCGATGCCGGTCCCCCGGCCGGTGACCCGCTCGGGCGGCAGGCCGGTGAACGCGGCGATCAGCGCGGCGGACGCGGTGGTGTTGGCGATCCCCATGTCGCCGGTGAGCAGGCACCGGGCGCCCTGCCCGTGGAGGTCACGGGCGATCTCGATCCCCGTCTCGACGGCGCGCCGGGCCTGCCCGGCGGTCATCGCGGGCCCGGCCGTCATGTCGGCGGTGCCCGGCGCGATCTTGCGCTGGAGCAGGCCGGGGGCCTCCTCCAGCTCGGCGGCGACGCCGATGTCGACGACCGTGACGGCTGCGCCGACCTGGGCGGCGAACGCGTTGACGACGGCGCCGCCCGCCAGGAAGTTGGCCACCATCTGCGCCGTGACCTCCTGCGGCCACGGGGTGACGCCCTGGGCGTGGACGCCGTGGTCGGCGGCGAACACGGCGACGGCGGCGGGCTCGGGCAGGGGCGGCGGGCACTGCCCGGCGAGCCCGGCGAGGCGGACCGACACCTCCTCCAGGACGCCGAGGGACCCGGGCGGCTTGGTGAGCCGGGCCTGCAGGTCTCGGGCGTCCCGTACGGCCGTCTCGTCCAGGGGGGCGATGGAGGCGACGGTCTCCTCGATCAGGTTCATGGTGTCCTTTCGGGGGGTCAGATGCCCAGCTCGCCGAGCACGTCCAGGAGCCGGTCGTTGGACGGACGGTCGCGCACGGCGATCCGCAGCCAGTCTGGGCCGAGCCCTGGGAAGGTGTCTCCGCGCCTGACGGCGTAGCCGCGCTGCCTGAGCAGGGCCCTGATGCCCAGGGCGTCCGGCAGGCGGACGCACACGAACGACGCGCGCGCTTCCGGCACGACGTACAGGCCCCGTGCCGACAGCTCCGCGGCCAGCCGGTCGCGTTCGGCGGCGAGCTCGACGGCCCACGCCTCGCCCTCGGCGACGGCATCGGGGGTGGAGCACGCCTCGACGGCGGCGAGCGCGGGCGTGGACACCGCCCACAGCGGCTGCGCCTCCGCCAGCCGTCCGATCAGGTGGGGGTCGGCCAGGACGTACCCGGCGCGCAGCCCCGCGAGCCCCCACGTCTTGGTCAGGGAGCGGATCACCACCACTCCGGGGGGCAGCCGGGCGGCGAGGCTCTCCGGTTCCCCCGGGACGCAGTCCATGAACGCCTCGTCGACCACGACCGTCCGTCCGGGGGCGGCCAGGGCGGCGAGCGCGGCGGCCGGGTGCAGGACCGAGGTCGGGTTGGTCGGATTGCCGATCACGACGAGGTCGGCGCCGTCCGGGACCGCCCGCGGGCCGAGGGTGAAGTCGCCCTCCAGGATCACCCGCTCCACCTCGTGCCCGGCGGCCCGCAGCGCCGCCTCCGGCTCGGTGAACTGGGGGTGCACCACCACGGCGCGGCGCGGGGCGAGCACCCGCGCGAGCAGCACGAACGCCTCCGCGGCCCCGGCGGTGAGCAGCACCTCCTCGACGGACCTGCCGTGCCGTGCGGCGACCGCCTTGCGGGCCGGGCGGGGGTCGGGGTAGGCGGCGAGGTCGTCGACGGACGCGCGGATCCGCTCGGCCAGCCACGCGGGGGGCGTGCCGGTGCGGACGTTCACGGCGAAGTCGGCGAGGCCGTCGCCGACCTCGGTGTCGCCGTGGTGGCGCAGGTCGATCTCGGCGGGCCCGGTCACGGCCGCTCCGCCTCGTGGTAGAGCAGCGCGTTGACGGCGGCGGCCGCGACCGCCGACCCGCCCTTCTCCGAGACGTTGCTGAGCTGCGGCAGCCCGCTCGCGCGCAGGGCCTCCTTGGCCTCGCAGGCGCCGACGAAGCCGACCGGCATCCCGATCACCAGGGCGGGGCTCACCCGGCGGGCGATGATCTCGAAGACGGCCTCGGGCGCGGAGCCGACCACCCAGACCGCCCCCGGCCCCACCTCCGAGTACGACAGCCGGACGGCCGCGGCCGACCGGGTGATGCCGGCGGCGCGGGCCATCCGGGCGGCGGCCGGGTCGGCGGCGTGGCAGACCGCCTCGCGGGCGCTGATCCCGGCGGCGGCCATGCCCTCGTCGGTGACGATCGGCGCCCCGGCGCGCAGCGCGGCCCAGCCCTGGGCGAGGGACTCCTCGGTGGTCACCAGGTCCACCGCGTACTCCAGGTCGGCGGTGGCGTGGATGACCCGCTCGGCCACCGCCCGCCACAGCGGCGGCATCGGGGACAGGTCGACGCGGGACCGGAGGACCTCATACGAGCGCACCTCGATCGGGTGGGGCCGGCGGACGGTCAACTGCGCTCCTCCACAACTCCGGGCAACGCGGGGATGGTCTCGACGGGGCGGCCCGTCCGGGACGGCCGCTCCGCGGGGGTGCGGGCGTCGCGCTCGCCCCAGACGACGATCACTGGCTCCGGGGCCTCGCCCCGCGGGGTCAGCGGGGCGGCCTGGAGCCGGACGGCGTCGGCGGCGAAGCCCTGCCCGCCCAGTTCGTCCAGTATGGCCTGAGCCTCGCCGGCCGTGGCGAGCACGACGATCCGGGACGGCCGGAGCCCCGCGCAGACCCGTACGGCCTCCGGCCCGCCGCGGCCGAGGAAGACGGCGTCGGGCCGCGGAAGGTGCTCGGCGCTGGACCGGACGTCGCCCGACGCCATCGCGACCTTGACCCCGTGCAGGCGGACGTTCTCCCGCACCCGGGCGCACGCGGAGTGGTCGCGGTCGACGGCGACGACGGCGGCGCCGAAGCGGGCGCACTCGATGCCGACCGAGCCGTCGCCGGACTCCACGTCCCACACCATGTCGCCCACCCTCGGGCCGAGCTTGGCCAGGACGAAGGCGCGCACCTCGGGGCGCGGGCCGGGTCCGTCGCCGAAGGCCTCCGCCGGGAGCGCCCATCCGGCGGGGGCGGGCACGGGCCCGGACACCCAGCTCGCTTCTCCCAGCGCGTGGCGGTTGTCCAGGACGAGCACGACCTCGGGGTCGTTCCATGGGCGGGTGGTCGCCTCCGCTGGGCGGACGTAGACGATCCGCTCCTTGGGCCCGCCCAGGTCTTCGCAGACCACGAACGAGCGCGGCGTGACGGGGAACAGCGCCCGCGCCAGTTCGGACGGTCCTGCCCCCGGCTCCGTCAGGACGGCCACTTTCGGGTGGGCGCGGCATGCGTTGACGGCCTGTCTCAGGTGCCCGTCCTTGGCGGAGACGACCAGAGCGTCGTCCCAGGGCAGTCCTGCTTGGGCGAAAGCACGCGCCACCAGGGTCGTCGCGGGGAACGTCTCTGGCGCGTGGCCCTGTTCGAGTAGTTCGCGGACGACTCCGAAGTAGCCGGGGTCGCCGTTCACGACGAGGACGACGTCCTCCTTGGAGACATCGACGCCTTCCAGTGCCTCGGCGAATTCCGTGGTGGCGACCGTGCGCGCGTCCGTCGCCATGGGCAGCCCGTCCAGGTGAGCTGGGGCTCCTATGACCAGCGTGGCACTTTCCAGGGCCGCCTTGGCCTCTTCCGAGAGGGGCGTTCCGTCGCGGCCGACGACCGTCAGCATCGCTATCGGGCCATCCGCCCGTACATGCCGACCATGCGCTCCCCCGCCGCGTCCAGGAGCACCACCTGGGCCGCGACCGGGCTGGCCGCGGCCCCCGACGCCTCGGCGGCGAGGCGTTCGAGGCCCCCGGCCGTCCTGCGGCACAGCTCGCGCCCGCAGGGGCCGAGCTTGCCCGCGGCGTCCCACAGCCCGTAGACGTCCCGGACGGCCGGGGCCTGCGCCACCCGGCCCGCCAGGGCGGGACCGCAGTCCATGTCCAGCGTGATCGATTCCAGCAGGCCCGCGGCGCCGCCGAGGAAGGCGGCCTGGTCCTCCATGCGGGCGACCAGGACGACCTGTGCGAGCCCGTCCTCGACCGCCTCCCGCAGCCGGTCGGCGGCGATCGGGCCGAAGCACCCGTCGGGCAGGTTCGGCAGCATCCGGCGCGCGGCCTCCCGCGCGCCGTCCCCGTACATCACGAGCGTCTTCTCCGCAGCGGTCACCTGTGCCGTCCCTCCTGGTCGTCGGCGACGAGCCTCCCGGAGGCGCCGCCGGCGCGGCGCCACGGCACGCCGACGAGCGGCGGATCGGTCGCGGCCGTACGGCGCCGGCCGCCCACAGAATAGGCTGTCGCGGTGAGCTACCAGCGCCTGTCCCCGGACGAGCGGCGCGCCCAGATCCTGGACGTCGCGCGGCGGATGTTCACCGAGCTGCCGTACGCCGAGGTGTCCACGGCCGCGATCGCGCGGGAGACCGGCGTGCAGCGCGGCCTGATCCACTACTACTTCGGGACGAAGCGGGAGCTGTTCCTCAAGGTCGTCCAGGGGCTGACGGCCTCGGCCGCGATGCAGGCCCCGCCGCCGGACGAGCGGCTGGCGCTGCCCGAGGCGGTCGACCTGCTCGTCAACCTGTTCCTCGACACCGCCGAGCGCAACGCGACCACGTGGTTCGCCGCGCTCGACGCCGAGGGGTTCGGGCAGGACCCCGAACTCCTGCGCATCGTCAACCGGTTCCGGGACGAGACGGTCGAGCACATGTTGGCCGTGCTGCGCGTGGCCGAGCCGACCGAGACGCTGCGGGCCGTGCTGCGCGCCTACTCCGGGCTCGCGGACGCGGCGACGCGCCAGTGGCTCCAGGAGAAGACCCTCGACCGCGACCAGGTGCGCACGCTGCTCACCCGGTCGCTGCTCGCGCTGGTCAGCGACATCGGCCCCGCCCTGGAGAAGCCCCGGGAGGACCGGCCGCGGGCCGGCGCGGGCTAGCCGCGAGGCGTCTCGACGGTCCCCGGGACGGCGAACCAGACGGCCTTGCCGCGGACGGGCGGCCCGAGGCGGGAGAGGGTCCGCCGCAGGCCCCAGCGTCCGAGGGACAGCTCGTGGACGATGCTGAGCCCGCGCCCGCAGTCGCCGGACGTCCAGGAGTACCCGGGCAGGCCGACGTCGCCGTAGGTGTCGAAGACGGCGCACCGCAGTTCGCCCGCCGTCCCGTCGCCCATGTAGAGCCACAGCTCGTGCGGGCCGTGCTCGCCGGCGTGCTGGTGGGCGTTGGTGGCCAGCTCGCTCACCATGAGCCGGGCGTCGTCCGCCCCGGTGGGCGGGACGCCGAGGGAGGCGAGGGCGTCGCGCAGGACGCGGCGGGCGTACCCGGCGCCTCCGGGGCCGCCCGGCAGGGCCCACACCCAGCCGGGCACGCCGTCGCGCCGGGCCGGGTCGCGGCCCGCCATGGCGTGGGCCATGGTCTCCGCCGTCAGATCGGCTGGCGTGGTCTTCACGGTTCCTCCCGCGGTACTGGTGCGAATGCGAAGGGCGGGCGGGGCGACCGGTCGTCACTCTCGGTTGACGACCGATCACGGATCCAAGAGTCTCCTGAGATTCTCACAAACGCAACACCCTTCCCGGAATTGCTCTGACCTTCCTGCCGGGTTCGTCAATCGCGTTGTGACGGGCGCCGGGAGTGATAAAGACTCCACTCCCATGACCTACCGCCCCACCGTCCGTGGCCGACGACTCGCCAGGGAGCTCCGCAAGCTGCGCGAGGAGCAGGGCCTGACACTGCAGGAAGTGGCGGACCGGCTCGACTGGTCGAGAGCCACCGTCTCCCGCCTGGAAACCAGCCAGACCCGCCCCAAACCCGGCGACATCGCCGACATCCTCGACCTCTACGGCGTGCCGAGCCCGGACCGCGACGCGCTCATCACCCTGGCCCGGCAGGCCGGGCAGCGCGGCTGGTGGACCGCCTACCAGGACGTCTTCGCCGGCAGCTATGTCGCGCTGGAGGACGAGGCCTCCCACATCCGCACCTGGGACCCGCAGCTCGTGCACGGCCTGCTGCAGACCGAGGACTACTCCCGCGCGGTGATCACCGCGGGCCGGCTGCTGCCCTCGGACGAGGAGATCGAGCGCCGCATCGCCGCCCGCAAGATCCGCCAGGCGCTGCTGGACCGCGCCGACGCGCCGCGCCTGGAGGTGATCTTCGATGAGGCGGTGCTGCACCGCCCGATCGGCGGCGAGGAGGTGATGCGGGCCCAGCTGAACGTCCTCGCCACCGCCGCGGAGATCCGCCCATCCGTGACCATCCAGGTACTCCCCTACACAGCAGCGGCGCATGCGGGCTTGGACGGACGTTTCACCATATTGTCGTATCCGGACCCGGCAGACCCCGATATCGCCTACGTCGAGGGCACTATGGGCGACGTTTACCTCGAGAGCGCCGAGGAAATAGCAAAACATAGGGATCGCTTCGAACGCATCGCGAAGCGAGCCCTGTCCCCCGAGGAGTCCGCGCACCTCATAGCCAAGGCAGCAAGGAGCAGCCTGTGACCCACCTCCAGCGCGAACTCACCCTGGCCGTCTGGCGCAAGTCGTCCCGCAGCGGAAGCGGAGACCAGTGCGTCGAGATGGCGGCCCTGTCCAGCGACCTGCGCGCGGTGCGCGACTCGAAAGACCCCTCCGGGCCGGCCCTGGTGCTGACGCCGGCCGCCTGGCGGGGCCTGCTGGACGGGATCAAGGAGAGCTAGCGACCGGTCGACGGGGCCGCGGCGAGGTTCGCCGCGGCCCCGTCGCCGTACCTCCCCCGGTCCCGCGCCCTCCCCGGCGCCCCTTCCGAGAAAATAGAACGTGTTCTAGTATCGCCGGTGCGTCGACTACCGGAGGGTGCAACGTGACCGCGGAACTCAAGCTCGGCATCAACGTCGGCTACTGGCAGCGCGACCCCGACGACCAGACCGAGACGGTCCTGGCCGCCGAGCGCTGCGGCTACGACTCGGTGTTCACGGCCGAGGCGTACGGCTCGGACGCGTTCACCACGCTGGCCTGGTACGGCGCCCGCACGTCCCGGATCAAGCTGGGCACGGCCGTCGTCCAGATGTCGGCGCGGACCCCCGCGGCCACCGCGATGCACGCGCTCACCCTGGACGCGCTGTCGGGCGGGCGCGTGATCCTCGGCCTCGGCGCGTCCGGCCCCCAGGTCGTGGAGGGCTGGTACGGCCAGCCGTTCCCGAAGCCGCTCGCCCGCACCCGCGAGTACCTCGACATCGTCCGGCAGGTGTGGCGCCGCGAGGAGCCGGTGACCAGCGAGGGCCCGCACTACCCGCTGCCGTACCCCGGCGGGTCGGGCCTCGGCAAGCCGCTGAAGTCGATCGCCCACCCCGTGCGCCCGGAGATCCCCGTCTACCTGGGCGCGGAGGGCCCGAAGAACGTCGCGCTGTCGGCCGAGGTCGCGCAGGGCTGGCTGCCGCTGTTCGTCGACCCCGAGCAGATCGAGCCCGTCTTCGGCGGGTCGCTGGCCGGGCGCCCGGAGGGCTTCGAGATCGCCGCGACCGTCACCACGATCGTCACCGACGACCTGGCGTCCGCGCTGGAGTTCGCCAAGATCCCGCTCGCCTTCTACATCGGCGGGATGGGCGCCAAGGACCGCAACTTCCACCTCGACCTGATCGGCCGGCTCGGCTACGCGGAGGAGGCGGCACGCGTCCAGGAGCTGTTCCTGAGCGGCCGCCGGGACGAGGCGATCAAGGCCGTCCCGGACGCGCTGGCCGACGCGATCTCGCTCCTCGGCCCGCTCGGGCGGATCAAGGAGAGGCTGCGGCTGTGGCGCGACAGCCCGGTCACCACCCTGCTGATCGCCGGGGTGAGGGACGAGCCGACGCTGCGCGCCGTCAAGGAGATGGCCGACTCCTGAGAGACCGACGACACATCATCGCGCGGAATGGAGGTAGGGACCCGGGTGCTGCACGGTAGGCACCCAGGAAAGACGCAGACTGGAGATGGGACACACGATGTCCACGCAGGACGCCGCCCGGCTTCTCGTCAGGACCCTGGAGGCGGAGGGCGTCGAGTACGTCTTCGGCATCCCGGGTGAGGAGAACATCCATTTCGTCGACGCGCTGAACGACTCGCCGATCCGCTACGTCCTCGTCCGGCACGAGCAGGGCGCCGCGTTCATGGCGGAGATCTACGGCCGCCTCACCGGGAAGGCGGGCGTGGCCTCCGCCACGCTCGGCCCGGGAGCGATCAACCTCCAGCTCGGCGTCGCGGACGCCACCACCAACAGCACGCCCGTCGTCGCGATCTCCGCCCAGGTCGGACTGGACCGAATCTACAAGGAGTCGCACCAGATCGTCGACCTGGTGTCCCTGTTCCGCCCGATCACCAAGTGGTCGGAGCTGGCCCCGCGGGCGGAGGCGCTGCCCGAGATGGTGCGCAAGGCGTTCAAGACGGCGCAGACCGAGCGCCCCGGCGCCGTCTACCTGGCGATCCCGGAGGACGTCGAGTCGGCCGAGGTCTCCGCCGACCTCGGGCCGCTGCCGGTGAACGTCGTGCGCCCGCAGGAGCCGTCCGCGGCCCAGATCGCCCGCGCCGCCGACGTGATCGCGCTCGCGCGGCAGCCGATCGTGCTGGCGGGCCACGGCGCCACCCGGGCCCGCGCGAGCGACGCCCTCGTGTACTTCTCCGAGCGCCTCGGCCTGCCGGTCGCCACCACCTTCAACGGCAAGGGCGTCTTCCCCGACGACCACCGCAACGCCCTCGGCGCGGTCGGATTCATGCGCCACGACCACGTCAACTTCGGCTTCGACGAGGCGGACGTGCTGATCGCCGTCGGCTACGAGCTGCAGGAGTTCGACCCCGTCAAGGTCAACCCGAACGCGGACAAGAAGATCATCCACATCCACCAGTCGCCCGCCGAGGTGGACGACCACTACCCGGTCGAGGTCGGCATCCAGGGGGACGTGTCCCGGTCGCTGCGCGCCCTCGCCGACTCGGTCCACCGCCGCTTCGACGTGAACGCGACAGACCGTCCTCCAGCC
Source organism: Actinomadura verrucosospora (assembly GCF_039540335.1). Taxonomy (NCBI): domain Bacteria; kingdom Bacillati; phylum Actinomycetota; class Actinomycetes; order Streptosporangiales; family Thermomonosporaceae; genus Actinomadura; species Actinomadura verrucosospora. The sequence continues at coordinate 121,375 of NZ_BAABEV010000009.1, forward strand.
CCCGCCCACCACCATCCAGCGGACGAGCTCCGCTCGACAGACCGTCCTCCAGCCCCCGCCCACCACCATTCAACGGACGAGCTCCGCTCGACAGGCCAGAAGATCCGCCGGATGCTCCAGGAGGAGCTGGCCGAGGGCGCGACCGAGGACGGCTACCCGCTCTCCCCCCGGCGCATCGTCGCCGACGTCCGCGCCGCGATGCGCCGCGGCGACATCGTCCTGGCCGACACCGGCGCGGTGAAGATGTGGATGGCCCGCATGTATCCGACCTACGAGCCGAACACGCTGCTGGTCTCCAACGGCCTGTCCTCGATGGGCTTCTCCGTCCCCGGCGCGATCGCCGCCAAGCTCGCGCACCCGGACCGCAGGGTCCTGGCGGCGACGGGGGACGGCGCGTTCCTGATGAACTCCCAGGAGCTGGAGACGGCCGTCCGCGAGAACATCCCCATCACCGTCCTGATCTGGGACGACTCCGCCTACGGGCTGATCGAGTGGAAGATGGACCTCGACCTCGGGCGCAGCTCCAACATCAGGTTCGGCAACCCCGACTTCGTCCGGTACGCCGAGAGCTTCGGCGCCCGCGGCTACCGCGTCGAGTCGGCCGCCGAGCTGCTGCCCACGCTGCGCAAGGCCCTCGCCGAGGACGCGGTCTCCGTCATCGCCGTCCCGGTCGACTACTCCCACAACCTGGCGCTGACCGACAAGCTCGGCGACCTCACCGGCCCGTTCTGACGCCGCGCGGCGCGGCCGCTCAGGCGCGGCAGACGATCTCGCCGTGGGTGACGGAGTACCAGCCGTCCTCGGCCGCCGCCCACGCCTTCCAGCCCTCGTAGACGCGCTGGAGCTCGGCGCGGGTGGCGTGGCCTCCGGCGACGGCGTGCTCGGCGACGGACGACCTGACCAGGCGGCCGCCCCAGGACTCGCTCCACCATTCGCGCTCCTGCGGGGTGGCGTAGCACCAGGCCGACGCGGACGCGGTGACGTCGGTGAATCCGGCGGCGCGCGCCCAGGAGACGAGGCGGCGGCCGGCGTCGGGCTCGCCGCCGTTGCCGCGCGCGACCTTGTAGTAGATCGGCAGCCAGGCGTCCATGCCCGGCGGGTCCGGGTACCAGGCCATGGTGCCGAAGTCGGCCTCGCGCACGGCGACGATCCCCCCGGGCCTCGCCACCCGGCGCATCTCCCGCAGCGCCTGGACGGGATCGCCGACGTGCTGCAGGACCTGGTGCGCGTGGACGACGTCGAACGTGCCGTCGGGATGCTCCAGGCCGTGGACGTCGGCCACCGCGAACTCGACGTTGTCCAGCGAGGCGGTGTTCCTGCGGGCCTCGTCCAGCACGGTCTCGGCCGAGTCGGCGGCGACCACGCGGCCCGGCGCGACGCGTTCGGCGATCCCCGCGGTGATGGTGCCCGGCCCGCAGCCGACGTCCAGGACCGACAGCCCGGGGCTCAGGTGCTCGATCAGGTAGGCGGCGGAGTTCTCGACCGTGCGCCACTGGTGCGCGCTCAGGACGCTCTCGTGGTGGCCATGGGTGTAGGTCGCCTTCGCGGTCATAGGGGATCACCTCTCTGTGTCCGGCGTCCCTCCACCGTACGACCGCTTCTCAGAATTTGAGAAATGTGTATCAACATGCGAGACATGGAGGCATGAGAAAAGGGATCGGGGCATCGGCCCCGATCCCTTTCCGGGTGGGTGTGCGTCACGCCGCCACGGCGACGCGGCGGACGGGCAGGGGCTGCGGACGCATCGGCAGGGCCTCGACCGCCGCGAGCGGGGGCGCGGTCTCGGCGTAGCCGTTCAGCGTCGCATGGGAGAGCTCGGTGAGCCACGGCTCCACGACGGTCCGCTCGGCGGGCCCGTCAAGCCGCGGCTGGGTGAGATGGAACGTGCCGGTCGCTGCGCTCACTGCCAACGCCCCTTCCTTCGCCCGGTGGGGCCGCGCCTGTGCGAGCGCCACCGTCTGTCACATACCCCTAGGTACGTCGTTGAAAGCGATCTGGTTCGACATCTGTTCCCGATGTCTTCCGAATCACAAGGTCAACGCTACGCGGAGGGTCTGACATTCTCGAACCCTTATTCGATCTAGTCGGGGCGCGGGGAAGGGACGGCGGTCACGGAGCGCAACAGCGGACGGCTCAGCGCGCTCGCGCCGAGGACGCCGCCGAAGCCGAGGACGACGAACCCCGCGAGCCCGGCCAGGCCGGAGAGCCCGACCCCCTGGGCGAACGGCAGCCCGAAGAGGATGCCGGTCAGCAGCGAGCCGCCGCCCATCACGGCGAGCGGGATCAGCGTCTCCTGGCGGCGCGCCCGGTCCAGGACGGACAGGGGCGTGCCCGCCAGGCGCAGCATCGCGTACGTCCGCCTGCGGTCCAGGACGGCGGACGCCCCGGTGATCCCCGCGCTGGTGATCCCCACCAGGAACGAGACGGCGAGGACGACCAGCGCGCCGGTGCGCAGGTCGGCCACCAGGAAGTCGCCGGTCACCTCGTCGTCGGCCGGCGTCGTGGCGACCCTGCCCGGGACGAGCCCGGTCAGCGCCGTGCGGGCCCGGTCGACCGCGGCGGGCCCGCCGCGGACGGTGACCGTCACGACGCCGGTCGCGGCGGCGCGGGCGCCGGGGGCGGGCGGGACGTTCCCGGTCTCGATCCGGCGCACCGACACTCCCGCGTCGAGACCGGCGAGCCTGCCCTCCGCCCGTTCGGCGACGGCGGCGGACCGCTCGTACGGGACGGCCAGTCTCAGCTCGTCCCGCGGCTCACCGGCGGACGGGTGCGCGTTCAGCAGGGCGAGGAACCCGGCGACGAAGCCGGTCAGCGCGACGCCGGCGACCGTCCGCCAGGCCGAGCGCGGGTCGTCCACGAGGCGGCGCCCGGCCAGCAGCCGGGCCGGGCCGCGCGCCGTCCCTACCGCCACGCGGCCGATGATCGCCACCACCCACGGGCCCGCGAAGTTGATCGCGAGGAAGGCCAGGACGAGGAAGACCATCAGGACGATCACGCCCGCCCGGCCCATGTCGACCAGGCCGCCGCCCACCGCCCCGAACGCGGTCACGACGGCGAGCAGCGCGACGATCCGGACGGCCCGCATGCCGGGCGGGGTCTCGCGGCGCGCGACGCCGAGCGGGCTGACGACCACGCGGCGCAGGCCGGCGACGGCGCTGGCGCCGACGAGCACGGGCACCGCCAGGAGCAGGCCCACGAGGACGGGCGGGCTCGGCCACAGCTCACCGGCGAACCAGCCGCCGCCCGCGATCGTGACCCGGGTGAGCGGCGGGACCGCCGCCGCGTAGAGCACGAGCCCGGCCGCCGCGCCCGCGGCGGCCGTCAGCACGGCCTCGGTCACGGTGATCGCGATGACCTGGCCGGGGGTGGCGCCGACCAGCCGCAGCGCCGCGAGCCTGCCGTCGCGGCGGGCCACGGTGAGCCGGGCCGCGGCGCCGCCGAACACCAGCAGCGGAACGACCATCAGCACCGACGCCAGGCCCGCCAGCAGCAGGTAGACGCCCGCCGACCAGGACGCGCCGGTCGCGAACCGGTCGACGCGCGACGGGCCGCCGGTCGTCCCGAGGTGGTCGGCGGCGCCCCGGCGGGCGGTCATGGCGGGATCGTCCGGGGCGCGCCCGACCACCGCGACGAGCTCTCCGGGATGGACGAGCGCGTCGCGTCCGAGGGTCCCCGCCCGGGACGGGAACCGCTGGGCGAGCCGGTCGGCGGGCAGGTCCCGCATCAGGCGGGCCAGAGCGGGCGACGTCCACACCTCGCCCGGCTCCGGGAAGCGGGGCATGCCGGGCGGGACGGGAGGGTCGCCCTCCAGCGCGGCCAGGTCGACGACCGTGATCGGCCTGCCTCGGACGTAGTCGGTCGACAGCGCCTCGATCATGGAGGGGTTCGCGGCCGGCCTCCCCGGATGCCGCCAGGCGTCGGCGTGCGCGCGCTGGAGGAACGCGTGGTCGGCGCCCACCGCGAACAGCAGGAGCCCCGTCGAGACGGCCACGGCGGCGAGGGTCAGGAGCGAGCCCAGCACGTCGTTCCGGCCGCCGCCCCGCAGCAGGCGCCAGGAGAGTTCCACCGCCGTGCGCATCAGGCCGTCCTCTCCAGGGGCGGCCGGACGCGGCCGTCGCGGACCTCCACGACGCGGTCGCACCAGGCCGCGACCGAAGGGTCGTGGGTGACGACGACCAGGGACGCGCCGTTGTGCTTGGTGGCGTCCACGAGCAGCCGCATGGTCTCGTGGCCGGTCGCCTGGTCGAGCGCGCCGGTCGGCTCGTCGGCGAACACGACGGCCGGGAGGGGCACGAGCGCGCGGGCGATCGCGACGCGCTGCGCCTGGCCGCCCGACAGCTCGCCCGGGCGCCGGTGCTCCAGCCCGTCCAGCCCGAGCGGCCCGAACCAGTCCCGCGCCGCCCGCACCGCCTCCCGCCTCGGCGTCCCGTTCAGCATCAGCGGCAGCGCGACGTTCTCCACCGCGGGCAGCTCGGGGAGCAGCTGCCCGAACTGGAACACGAAGCCGAACCGGCTCCGGCGCAGCGCGCTGCGGGGGCGCTCGCCGAGCGTGTCGATCCGCCGGCCGAGCAGGTGCACCTCCCCCGCGTCCGGCTTCAGGATCCCGGCGAGGCAGTGCAGCAGCGTCGACTTGCCCGACCCGGACGGGCCCATGATCGCGACGGCCTCGGCGCGGCCCGCGGCCAGGTCGACGCCGTCCAGCGCGACGGCCGTCCCGAACCGCTTCACCAGCCCGCGGCCGGACAGGACGGGCTCGCTCACGCCGCCTCCTCCCGCTCTCCCGCCGCGGACGGCCCGCCGGCCGGGCGCAGATCCAGGACGTTGTCGGGCGGACGGGTGCGGCGGCGGTCGCGGACGGACTCGGCGATCTCCATGGCGGGCATCACGACGCCGCCGTAGACCACGAACGCGGCGAACACGGCGGCGAGGGGAACGTAGATCAGGTACATGCCCCCAGCCTGCGCCGCGCCGCCGCCCCGCCGCATCGGACGCGAAGCCGGTACCGGGGGCGCCGGATCGGCCGAATGGCCGATCCGGGGATCCGCATCGGGTCGTACGCTGCTTGAACGTGAGCGACGTTGGGGCACGTCTGGACCGCATCCATTCGGTGGGCGGCTGCCTGGTGCGCGCGGCGTACGCCGGGTTCGCGTCCCTGTACCTGCTGGGGTGCACGGCCGCCGCGTTCCGGGACCCCTCCGCCCTGTGGATGGTGTTCGTCGCGCTGGTGGCCAACGTCGCGGCGGTCTCCGGTCGCGGCCTCCTGGTGTGGGCGGCCGGGGCGGGGGCGCTGTCGGTGCTCAGCACCCTCTGCCTCGGCGCGGTGGTGCGGCCCGCGGCCGGCGCCCCGAGCCTGTTCGCGGAGATCGGCGGCCTGCTGATCATCCTCGCGCGGGTGGTGTGGAAGGCCCGCCGCGACCGGCTCGTCCCGGTCGCGGTGCTGCTCGCCGCGGCGGTCCTGGCGACCCCGCTGCGCTGGTCGCTGATCGCGGCGGCCCTGTTCACCGCGCCGCTCGGCATCACCGTGGCGGTCGCGCTCGGCGTCGGCCTCTACCTGCGGGCGCTGGACGCGCGGCGGGCCAGGTCGCTGGCCTCGGCACGCCGGGACGAGCGGCTGGAGCTGGCCCGCGACCTGCACGACTTCGTCGCCCACCACGTGACCGGCATCGTCGTCCAGGCGCAGGCGGCGCGGTTCACGGCCCGGTCCGGCGCCGCGCAGACGCAGGAGCAGCTCGACCGGATGCTCGGCGAGATCGAGAAGGCCGGCACCGAGGCGCTCACGTCGATGCGGCGCATGGTCGGGCTGCTGCGCGACGCCCAGAACGTCAACGCCCCGGACGGGGACGCCCTCCCGGACGGCGGCTCCAGCACCCGTCCCGTCGGCGACCTCGAACGGCTCAGGGATCTCGTCGAGGGGTTCGCCCACCCGCCCGCCGCGCTCACGCTGGAGCCCGGCCTCGGCACGCTGCCGCCGGAGGTCGCGGCGTCGGCGCACCGCGTCGTCCAGGAGGCGCTGACCAACGTCCGCAAGCACGCCGCCGACGCCGCGTCCGTGCGGGTCACGCTGGCGCGGGTCGGAGCCGACGTCGAGATCGCCGTGCGGGACGACGGGCGGGGGCGCGGCGGCCGGCGGCTGCCGTCCGGCGGGTTCGGGCTCACCGGGCTGGGCGAGCGGGTCGGCGCGCTCGGCGGGCGGCTGCACGCGGGCCCGCGCCCCGAGGGCGGGTGGGAGGTCGTCGCACGCCTCCCCGTATCGGACGGATAACCGGGGATGCTGACACAATCGGCAAGGTGACCATCCGCGTACTGATCGCCGACGACCAGGAGATGGTCCGGACCGGGTTCCGGATGATCGTCGACTCGCAGCCCGACATGCAGGTCGTCGGGGAGGCCGCCGACGGCGCCGAGGCCGTCGCGCTGGCCCGCCGCCTGCGCCCGCAGGTGTGCCTGTTCGACATCCGGATGCCGCGGATGGACGGGCTGGAGGCGACCCGCGCCCTCGCCGGCCCGGGCGTCCCCGACCCGCCCCGCATCGTGATCGTCACGACGTTCGACATGGACGAGTACGTCTACGGGGCGCTGCGCGGCGGCGCGGTCGGGTTCCTGCTGAAGGACAGCGGGCCCGCGCTGCTGGTGGAGGCCGTCCGCGCGGCGGCGAACGGCGGGTCGCTGGTGTCGCCGTCCGTCACCGTCCGGCTGCTGGAGCACCTGGCCAGGCGGCCCGCGCGCCCTGTCCAGCCGCGCGAGCCGCTCACCGAGCGGGAGCTGGACGTGGTCCGGCTCGTGGCGCGCGGCCGGACGAACGAGGAGATCGCCGCGGAGCTGTACGTGTCGCTCTCCACGGTCAAGACGCACCTCGGCAGCGTCAACCGCAAGCTGGAGACGCGGAACCGGGTCGCGACGGCGGCGTGGGCCTGGGAGTCGGGCCTGATGACCTGACGGGCCCGGCAGGGGAACGCAGACGGGGGAAGCGCGGAAGACGGGGGAGGCTCGGCACTGGCACCGGAGTCGATGAACGGACTGCCCGTGACGGTCCTGGTCGTGTGGGTGCTGTGCGCCGCGGGCTGGGGCGCCGTCCTGCTGGCCCTGCGGCGCGGCATGCGCGGACCGTCGAGGGGGCCCGCCCTGTTCGCGCACACCGTGACCCCGGCGGGGACCGTCCTGCTCTTCTCGCTGATCGGTCTCGGGTCGCTGTACGCGAGCATCGCGCTGGCCGCCGAGTGGTGGGCGCTGCTGGCGGTGACCCGGTTCCGTCCCGAGCGGCTGCTGTCCACAGGTGGCCTCGGGCGCCTCGCCGCCTGGGCGGCCGTCACCGCGGCCGCGACGTGCGCGGTCACCCAGCTCGTGCTCCCCATGTGACGATCTTGTAAGGGCCCGAACTCCCGTTGGGCCGCGCCGGTCAAACGTACGTAGTATCCAAAACAGCCAACAGCAAAGGCCCTGGGGAGGTGGATCATGCCGTGTGCGCTGTGCGGCGACATCATCCCGACCGAGGTCGACCGGTGCCCGGCCTGCGGCGCGTGGGCGCGGCGCCGCGACTTCCGGGCCGTCGGCGTGGCGGTGTTCATGCTGCTCGGCTTCAACGCGTTCGTGGCCCTCGGCTCGGGGATCAGCCTGCTCAGGCTGGCGCAGCCGCTGCACGGCGCGACCCACGACAGCTATGACGCCGCCGCCACCGGCAAGGCCCTCGCCCCCTACGGGGACGTGTTCACGATCGGCGCGATCATGGCCGGGGTCACCGGCCTGCTGTACCTGACCTGGCTGTGGCGGGCGTTCCACCAGTCCCCCGGGCCGCACCGCCACCACCGCGCCTGGGTGCTGCTCGGCTGGTTCCTCCCGGTCGTCAACCTGTGGCTGCCGCCCCGGATGGTCTACGAGGTGTGGGTGAACAGCGGCCGGTACCGGACGGCCGAGCGCCAGGCCGCCGGGCTCGTCGTCGGGGGCTGGTGGGGCTGCGCCCTGCTCGGCCTGGTCCTCGGGCGCGTGTTCACGCACGGCAGCGTCGAGACGCTCGCCGACGCCCGCCTCGACGTGCACGTCGGCGTCGCGGCGGCCGCCTTCCAGGCCCTCGCCGCCGCCCTGTGCATGGCGACCGTCTTCCAGATCACCCGGATCCAGATCACCCGGTGACCCGCCCGGACCGGGCCGCGCGGGTCAGGCGGGCGGGGGGCCGGAGCTTCCCTGGCTGGTGTGCCAGAGGGGTGTTCTCGGCGGGCGCTTGATGGCCGGCCCCGCGTGCCCGATGTCGGAGTAGGGCGACATCGCGAACCCCGTGGGCTGGACGACGCGGCGGCCCACCGGGCGGCTCCGGCCGGACCGGCCCGCCATGGCCGCGCGGACGGCGTCGGGGCCGCCGCGGCGCCACTCCTCGTGCAGGGCGTTCAGGTCCCAGCAGGCGTTCGCGGTGATCGAGACGGCGCGCTCCCCGGCGCGGCGGAGCCGCCCCCGGGCGACGAGCAGCCAGGAGCCGAACACGGTGGCGGCGCACCTGTCCTGCACCGACTCGAAGAACGTGAGGTCGACCGGGCCGGTCGCGTCGTCCAGCGTGGCGAAGATGACGCGCTGCCCCGACCTGACCGCCGGGGTCTGCGTCGCCACCTTGACCCCGGCGACCAGGACCTCGCTCTTGTCCGGACGCCCCGGCAGGTCGGCGGCGCTGACGACGCCGAGCCCGGCGAGCAGCCCGGCGTAGAAGGTCATGACGTGCCGGCTCACGTCCATGCCGAGGATGTCGAGCTCCGCCTCGACCACCTCGGCGGGCGTCATCGGCGGCAGCCCGCCCGCCGGGATCTCCTCCTCCGGCCCCGTCTCCGCACCCGCCGGAATCTCGTCGCCGTCCTCGCGGCCGAGGGGGAGCTGGCCCTCCGGGACGTGCGCGGGACGGGCGGTGACCCGGTCGAGGGCGCCGACGCGGCACAGCAGGTCGCGGCGCGGGACGCCCTCGTGGAGGGCGTCGAACGCGCCCGCCAGGACCAGCCGCTCGGCGATCGGGCGCGACACCCGGGCGCGGCGCCAGAAGTCGGTCAGCGACCGGTACGGCCGGGCCTCGGCGATCCTGCCGATCTCGGCGTCGGAGATGCCCCTGACCTCGCTCAGCGCCACCCGGATCCCGGCCCGGCCGCCCGCCGGGACGGGTTCGGCGCGCCAGTCGGCCTCCGAGCGGTTGACGTCCAGCGGAAGGATCGGGACGCCGAAGTGCCGGGCGTCGTCGAGGATGACCCGCTTGGGGTACATGCCGGGGTCGTGGGTGAGGACGCCGGCGTAGAAGGCGGCCGTGTGGTGCCGCTTCAGCCAGGCCGACTGGTAGGTGGGCAGCGCGAACGACGCGGCGTGGGCCTTGCAGAAGCCGAACGCGCCGAACGCGGTCAGCATCCGCCACACGCGCTCGACCGTCGCCCCGTCGTACCCGCGCGCCAGCGCCCGCTCGCGGAACCAGGCGCCGACCACGGCCTGGCCCCGCTCGTGGTTCAGGCTCCGCCGCGCCGCCTCCGCCCTGGACAGGCCGCAGCCGGTCATCACGTCGATGACGCGCAGCACCTGCTCGTGGAAGACGACCACGCCGAGGCTCTCCCGCAGCGCGGGTTCGAGGTCGGGATGCGGGTAGCCGGGCTCCCGCTTCCCGGCGCGGGCCTCCAGGAACGGCGTCACCATGTCGGAGTTGACCGGGCCGGGGCGGAACAGCGAGATGTCGATGACCAGGTCGTCCAGGTCGCGGGGCTGGAGCCGTCCGATCAGCTCCCGCTGGCCGGGCGACTCGATCTGGAAGCAGCCGAGCGTCCGGGACGTGCGCACCAGCGCGTACGTCTCGGGGTCGTCGCGCGGGACGTCCTCCAGCGCGATCTCCTCCCCCGTCACCCGGGCGACCTCCGCCACCGCGTGCGCCATCGCCGACTGCATCCGGACGCCGATCACGTCGAGCTTGAGCAGCCCCATCGCCTCGACGTCGTCCTTGTCGAACTGGCTCATCGGGAACCCCACGGCGGCGCGCTCGACCGGAACCCGGTCCCGCAGGCCAGGGTTCGACAGCAGGACGCCGCACGGGTGCATGGCGATGTGGCGGGGCAGCCCGTCCAGGCGCTCGGCGATCCGGAACAGCACCTCCAGGCGGCCCGCCGCCAGGTTGCTCTGCCGGAGCTCGGGCAGGTCGTCCAGGGCCGCGCGGATCTGGTTCGCCCGGATCCGCGGGAACGCCTTGGCGATCGCGTCGATCTCGTGCGGCGGGAGCCCGACGGCGTTGCCGACGTCGCGCAGCGCGCTGCGCGCACGGTAGGTCTCCATCATCGACACGCACGCCGTGGCGTCGGCGCCGAACCGGTCGAACAGCGCCTGGTAGGCCTCCAGCCGGCGGGCCGACTCCACGTCCAGGTCGATGTCGGGCAGGCCCTCGCGGCTGTCGGCGAGGAACCGCTCCATCACCAGGTCGTGCCGCAGCGGGTCCAGGTCGCCGATGCCGACCAGGTAGTTGACCAGGCTGCCCGCGCCCGAGCCGCGGATCGCGCAGCGGATGCCGCGCGCCCTGATCAGCGCGGCGGCGTCGGCGACGGTGAGGAAGTACGGCGCCAGGCCCTTGCGCCCGATCACGCCGAGTTCCTGGTCGAGCCGGGCCGCCGCCTCGCGCGACCCGGCGAGCCCGCGCCGCGCCATCCCCTCCGCGCACCGGGCGGCGAGCCGGGCGTGCGGGTCGCCCTCGACGGCCGGCAGGTGGACCTCGTCCGTGCCGAGGTCGCGGCCGGGATCGAGGACGCAGCGCTCCGACAGCCGCCGGGTGGCCGCGAGCAGCGCGTCGGCCTCGTCCGGGCCACAGCTCCGCTCCGCGACCCGGCGCATCTCGGGGATCGACTTCAGGTACGCCTGGCCGGTGCGGTCGTCCAGGTGCCGCCGGTCGAGCGGGACCAGGCGGCGCGTCACGTCCAGGACCTGCGCGACCGGGTGGTCGGACGGGTCCAGGTAGCGGACGGCGTTGCCCAGGACGGCGGGCGCCCCGGCCTCGCGGGCGAGCGCGAGCATCCGCGCCGCCCGGGGCCCGTCGCCCCTGTCGCGGTGGTCGACGATCTCGATCATGGTCTCGGCCGCGGCGCGCCACGCCGCGAGCCGGGCCGCCGCCACGTCCGGGCGGCGCCCGGTGAGGGCCCGGCCGACGTCCGAGGCCGGGCCGAGCAGGACGATGAGGCCCTCGGCGTGCGCGGCGACCATCTCCCTGGTCACCAGCGGGCGGCCGCGGTCGCCCGCCGCGTGCGCCGCCGTCACCAGCCGGCACAGCGACCGCCACCCGGCGCGGCCCTCGGCGAGGACGACCACGCGCTCCTCCCCGGTGGAGGCGACCCTGAGGTCGGCGCCGACGACGGCGCCGATCCCCGCGTCGGCGCACGCCCGGACGTGCCGGACGGCGCCGTACAGGCCGTCGCGGTCGGTCAGCGCCAGCGTCTCCATGCCGAGGACCGCCGCGCGCTCCGCCAGCGCCGCGGGCGGCGCGACGCCGAACCGGAGCGAATAGGACGAAGCGACATGAATATGCACGTCAGTCCCATACCCGGGATAGCAGCCAACTGTCGGCGGCGACGTCATAACGCAGCTCGTAGACGCCGATCTCCCGGTCCGGGGTCGCCTCGATCCGCCAGAACTCCCGCTCGCCGGCGGCCTCGCCGTCCGGATGCCGCTCCCGCCACCAGTCGCGGGTCGTGACCCAGTGCTCCAGCACCCGCCTGACGGTGTAGAGCCGGCCACGCCAGACGAACCGGACCGGACGGCCGTCGCTCACCCAGACGTCCACCGGATCGCCGAACACGCGCGTCATCTGCCTCCCCCTCGCGCTCGCCGCACGGGGGAAGGGGCATGCGGACCTCGTTCTCGAACAGACGTTCGGTATGGAGTCTAGGGAACCCCGGGCCCGGGGAGCAAGGCGGGGTCAGCCGAGAAGGGCGCGGACATGGTCGGCGACCTCGCCGGGCCGGGCCGCTTCGGCCATGCCGCCGGAGGGCCACAGGTAGTACCAGCCGTCGCCGCACGGCGTGGCGAGGACGATCACGTGGCGCCCCGTGCCCGGCGCGTAGACGGCCAGCAGGGACTCCCCGGGCCCGGCGAACCGCCAGGACAGGCCCCGGGCCTCGACCTCGCGCGCGAGCGCCGCGAGGTGACGCCGGCGCATCTCGGCGATCTCCCGCCCACCGACTACAGACACATCAGCCGCCTCAGCTGGTCCGAGCCGCCGGCATGACCTTGAGCTACCATCCGGCGACGGTTGGTGACCGCTCCTCAGCATGACTCCGATCCGGCCGCCGTGCGGGGAGAATCCCAAGAGTGGGGACGGGTGTACCCCGGCCGCTAGGGGATGGTCCGCAGAAGCGGTGTAACGCGCCGTCCGGATACGGGCCAATCACCGCGCAGGTGGTTTCCGGTCCCCGGAACCTGGCCCGCATACGGAGGCTCCGTCCGTGATAGAAGCCTCTGTGAGGCGGGCGCCGCCCGCGTCAGCCAAAGAAGAAGGAGCGAGCCGATGAGCGCCGTCCCCGCCGGCGACCCGTCAGGCCACACACACCCCCGCGCCCAGGGGCACGGTCCGGAGCAGGGCCGCGCTCTGGCCGGGCTGCGCGAGCGCAAGAAGCAGCGGACCCGCCTCGCGCTCATCGACGCGGCCCTGGACCTGTTCCTCGCCCAGGGCTACGAGGCGACCACCATCGACGAGATCGTGGCGGCGGTGGAGGTGTCGCAGCGCACCTTCTTCCGCTACTTCGGCACCAAGGAGGACGTGGTCACGAGCTTCCTCACCGAGCACGACCAGGTGCTGGAGGAGGCCCTCGCGGCCCGCCCGCCCGAGGAGCGGCCGTTCACCGCGCTGTTCGAGTCGCTGCGCGTCGTCCTGCGGACGATCGCCGAGAGCGACCCGGCCGACGGCGCCCGGTTCCGCCGCGTCCGGCAGGTGATCGAGGCGACGCCGTCGCTGATGGCGGCGCAGATGGCGCGCTACTCCGCGTCGGCGGAGGCGCTCGCCACCGAGATCGCGCGCCGCGAGGGCGTCGACATGGAGCGGGACCTGCGGCCGCGGATCGTCGTGTCGTTCTACCTGGCCGCGACCAAGGTCGCCTTCGAGGACTGCGCCCGCCAGGACATCTGGGACGCCGGGACGGTCGCGGCGCGCGTGGAGGAGGCCGTGACGCTCGTCAGCCGGACCATGCGCGACTGGGTGTGACCGTCCCGCCGGCGGAATAGCCCGCGGGGGCGCCGGGGTTCTCCGGGAGCGTCCACGCGAACCGACCCGTCAGGAGAACGACATGCGCGCGATCGTCATCACCCGCACCGGCGGCCCCGAGGTCCTGGAGGCGTCCGAGCGCCCCGACCCGGTGCCCGGGCCGGGCGAGGTGCTGATCGACGTCGCGGCGGCCGGGGTCAACTTCATCGACGTGTACTACCGGACGGGCGCCTACCCGCAGGAGACCCCCTACACGCCCGGCGTCGAGGCGGCCGGGACGGTCGCGGCGGTCGGCGAGGGCGTCCGTGAGTTCTCGGCGGGCGACCGCGTCGCGTGGGCGAACGTGCAGGGCGGCTACGCGGAGAAGGCCGTGGTCCCCGCGGACAAGGTCGTCCCCGTCCCCGGCGGGGTGGGCCTGGAGGACGCGGCGGCGTCGCTGCTGCAGGGCATGACCGCGCACTACCTGACGAGGTCGACGTATCCGGTCCGGGAGGGCGACACCGTCCTCGTGCACGCGGGGGCGGGCGGGATGGGGCTGCTGCTCACGCAGGCGGCCGTCTCCCTCGGCGCCCGGGTGATCGCGACGGCGTCCACCCCGGAGAAGGAGAGCCTGGCGAAGGACGCGGGCGCGGACGCCACGATGGGCTACGACGGGTTCCCCGAGCGGGTGCGGGAGCTCACCGGAGGCGAGGGCGTCGCCGTCGTGTACGACGGCGTCGGGGCGCCCACGTTCGACGGGAGCCTGGAGAGCCTCCGGCGGCGCGGCACCCTGGCCCTGTACGGCGCGGCGGGCGGCCCGGTCCCGCCGTTCGACCCCCAGCGCCTCAACCGGGCCGGATCGGTGTTCCTGACCCGGCCGTCCCTCGCCCACTACGTCGAGGAGCGCGCGGAGCTGCTGGAGCGTGCCGCCGACGTCTACGCGTGGGTGGAGTCCGGTGCCGTGAAGGTCCACGTCGGCCGCCGCTACGACCTCGCCGAGGCCGCCGCGGCGCACGCCGACCTCGAGGCGAGGCGCAGCACCGGCAAGCTCCTGCTGATCCCCTGAGGTCCCGCCCGGCGCCGCGGCCTCCCCTAGGCTGGCCCCCGGACGAACGATCTCTCAAGGAGCGCCGCCCCCCATGACGACGTACGCCGCCGGACCGCTGGAGCACGACGAACCCCGCGTCCTCGGCCCGTACCGCCTGCTCGGGCGGCTCGGCCGCGGCGGCATGGGGACGGTCTACCTGGCCGCCGAGCCCGACGGCCGGCGGGTCGCGGTGAAGGTCGTCAACCGGGAGCTGGCCGGGGAGCCGGCGTTCCTCGCCCGGTTCCGCCGCGAGGTGACCGCGGCGCGGCGCGTCCACCGGTTCTGCACCGCGCCCGTGATCGACGCCGAGCTCGACCAGGACCCGCCGTACATCGTCACCGAGTACATCGACGGGCCGAGCCTGGAGAAGGCCGTCGGGGACAGGGGCCCCCTGCCCGGCTCCGACCTGGAGGGACTCGCGGTCGGCGTCGCCACCGCGCTCGCCGCCATCCACGGCGCCGGGATCGTGCACCGCGACCTCAAACCCGCCAACGTCCTGCTGTCCTCCACCGGCCCCCGCGTCATCGACTTCGGCATCGCCCGCGCCCTCGACGCCCCCGACGGCCCCACCCGCACCGGCCAGTTCGTCGGGACGCCGTCCTACATCGCGCCCGAGGTGCTGCGGGGAGAACCGGTCGAGCAGGCGTCGGACGTGTTCGCGTGGGGCTGCGTCGTCGCCTACGCCGGGACCGGGCGCCCCCCGTTCCAGAGCGGGACCGTCGCCGAGACGTTCCGCCGCATCGAGCACGAGGAGCCCGACCTCGCCGGCCTCGACCCGCGGCTGCGCGAGGTCGTCGCCGCCGCGCTCGGCAAGGACCCGCGCGACCGCCCGACGGCGCGGCGGCTGCTGACCCTGCTCGTCGGGCAGGAGAAGGCCGACCTCACCCAGGCCGTGGAGACGATCTCGGCGTCGTGGCGGGGGCCGGATCCGGCCGCGGAGCCCGCCTCCGAGCCGGACGGCGCGCGCCCCGCGGCCGTCGAGGTCCCGGCTCCGAGGCCCGCGCCGGAGGCCGCCGCCCCCGCGGTCGCGGCGGCGCGCGAGCCCGGCCCGGACGCGGAGACGGTCCTCGTCGACCTGCCGTTCCCGGCCGCCTGGCGCGGCCCGCGGCGCTGGCTCACCCTGCTCAGGGGCCTGCTGGTGGTCCCGCACCTGGTCGTGATGCTGATCATGTACGCGGCCCTCGTGGTCGTCATGCCGCTCAGCTGGCTGGTCATCCCGTTCACCGGCCGGTACCCCCGCGCCCTGTACGCGCTGGCCGTCGGCTGCCAGCGCTGGTCCAGCCGGGTCGTGGCGTACGCGCTCGGGCTCACCGGCGAGAAGCTCCCGCCGTTCCGCACGCTTCCCCGCGCCCGCCGCACGAACTGAACGTGCCGACGACTCCGCGCGTCCGAATAACCGTGGACCGCTAGGGTTCTACGACAAAGACTCCCGAATCCCCCTCAGGATCACGATGACCACGCACGCAGGAGAGAACGGGGAGACCCTGCGCCCCGGCGACCCCGCCGAGCTCGGCCCCTACACGCTGGTGGGGCGGCTCGGCCGGGGCGGCATGGGGACGGTCTACCTCGGCGAGGACCGCGCCGGCCGCCGCGTCGCCGTAAAAATGATCAACCGGGAGCTCGCCGGTGAGGGCACGTTCCGGGAGCGGTTCCGCCGCGAGGTGACCGCGGCGCGGCAGGTCCGCCGGTTCTGCACCGCGCCCGTGATGGACGCCGAGCTCGACACCGACCCCCTGTACGTCGTCACCGAGTACATCGAGGGCCCGAGCCTGGAGAGCGCCGTCGCCGAGCGCGGGCCACTGCCCGGCTCCGACCTGGAGGGCCTCGCGGTCGGCGTCGCCACCGCGCTCGCCGCCATCCACGGCGCCGGGATCGTGCACCGCGACCTCAAGCCCGCCAACGTCCTGCTGTCCTCCACCGGCCCCCGCGTCATCGACTTCGGCATCGCCCGCGCCCTCGACGCCCCCGACGGCCCCACCCGCACCGGCCAGTTCGTCGGGACCCCGAACTACCTGCCGCCCGAGCTGCTGCGCGGCGAGCAGGTCTCGCCCGCCTCCGACGTGTTCTCGTGGGGCTGCGTCGTCGCCTACGCCGGGACGGGGCGCCCCCCGTTCGCGGGCACCACCGTTCCGGAGATCTTCTACCGCGTCGTCCACGAGGAGCCGAGGCTCGACGGGCTCGACCCCGGCCTGCGCGACGTCGTCGCCGCCGCGCTCGACAAGGACCCGCGCCGGCGGCCGACCGTCCAGGACCTGCTCGGACGGCTCGTCGGCAACGGCCAGGCCGACCCGGCGAGGCTCGCCGAGACCGTCCAGGCGAGCTGGCACGGACCGGCGAGCGACCCGACCGCCCAGGCCCGCACGGCGCCGGCCGCCTTCCAGCAGCCGACCCCGCCGCCCGCGGCCCCCGGCGCCACCCGCCAGGACGCGCGGCCCGCCGTCCCCCGGTCGGGCGGCGCGTCCCGGCGTCCGCTGGTCATCGGCGGCGCCGTCGCTGCCGCCCTCGTCCTGCTCGCCGTCGTCGGGTTCCTCGTGCTGCGCCCGGACGGCCCGCCCGGCAACGTCGCCACGACGTTCAGCGACGACTTCTCCGACGACGGCTCCGGCTGGGGCACCTTCAGCGGCCAGTACGGCTACGTGAACGGCGGCTACCGGCTGGAGTCCCAGGGCTCGACCGGCGGGGTGAGGCGGGACGTGCCCAAGGACGACTTCGCCCCCGACCCGATGCTGGCCACCGTCACCACCAGGGTCGCCCAGGGTTCCCCCGACGGCATGTACGGCCTCACCTGCCGCATGACCGAGGACGGTGCGAGCGAGTACATGTTCCTCGTCCGCAACGACGGCAAGGGCGCGGTGCTCCGCAAGCTCACCAAGGACCGCGGCACCAAGGAGCTCGACAGCCCCGACTCGGTCGCCGGCCTCTCCGAGGGCGAGTCGAACAAGCTCCAGATCGCCTGCGAGAGCGGCGACGACGGCAAGCAGGTGCGGCTGCGGCTCTGGGTGAACGGCCACCGGGTCATCGACGCGACCGACACCGACCAGCCGCTCGGCAACGGCAAGGCCGGCCTGCAGGTCGAGCGGGGCGGCAACGCCGCGCAGCAGATCATCGTCGACTTCGACGACTTCGACCTGTCGGAGATCCTCGGCTAGGCCGGGGCCGGCCGGCCCGGCAGGTAGCCGTTCGTCCACCGGGTCAGCTCCGCGAAGACCTGCGTGCGGGCCGGTTCGGCGGACAGCACCAGGTCGTGCAGGCCGCCCTCGATCCGCACGAGCGTGACGTGCCGCCCGATCCGCGGCGCCCACTTCGCCATGTGCTCGACGTCCAGGACGGCGTCGGCGCCCGTCACGTCCAGCACCCCGCGGGTCGGGCGGACGCTGCGCGTCGACGCCATCACCAGGACCGGGACGTCGACGTCCAGGCCGCGGTGCAGGCGCAGCTGCCCCCGCCGCACGGCCGCCAGCCACGCCGCCCGCACCGGGAACCCGGCGAGCGGCTTCCAGGCCAGGTCGAACTCCCACTCGCCCTCGTGGTCGCGGTGGATGCTGCGCGGGTACCGGTCGGACACCCCCGCGGGCAGCTTCGCCTTCGGGAACCGGGGACGCAGCGCACGCGCCAGGCCCGCGCCGGCCTTGCGCATCACCAGCGGCTCGGCGAGGTCCAGGAACGGGCTGTTGAGGAACACGCCGTCGATCAGGCCCTTGCCCCTGGCCCTGTCGGCCCACAGGGCCGCGACCAGGCCGCCGGTCGAGTGGCCGTTCAGCAGGAGCGTGTCGTGCCCGTCCACGTCCCGGATGATCCGCACCGCCTCGTCGATCTCCGGGAAGTAGTCCGACAGGCTCTCGACGTAGTTCGGGGTCTGGTGCGGCCGCAGCGAGCGCCCGTACTTGCGCAGGTCGAGCGCGTAGAAGTCGAAGCCGAGCTCGACGTAGAAGTCGGCGAGGTGCCGCTGGAAGAAGTAGTCGACGAACCCGTGCAGGTAGAGCACCGCCCGCCGGGACGGGTCGCCGCCGCCCCGGCGCCGCACGAGCGTCGCCACGACCTCGCCCTCGGCGTCGCGGCCCATCGGCAGCTCGATCGCCTCGTACCCGGGGCCGAGCACGTCCGCCGTCACGTCCACATTTCCTCCCGCTGTCCGGTGAACTGATGCCCCATGATCGGGCGTCAAAGAGACCGACCGTACGACAGACTGAATCACAGCCCCTCTCCACCCCGGGAGTCGAGTCATGCAGGCGCCCCTCCGTGACCGAGACCCGCGGCTGCTCGGCCCGTACGTGCTCACCGCCCGCCTCGGCCGGGGCGGCATGGGCACCGTCTACCTCGGCGAGGACGCGTCGGGACGGCGGGTCGCGGTCAAGGTCATCAACACGGAACTGGCCGACGACGAGGCGTTCCACGAGCGGTTCCGCAGCGAGGTGACGGCCGCGCGGCAGGTCAGCCGGTTCTGCACGGCCGCCGTCCTGGACGCCCGGCTCGACGGCGACCCGCTGTACGTGGTGACCGAGTACGTCAACGGGCCGTCCGTCGAGGAGGCCGTCAAGGCGGACGGCCCCCTGCGCGGCGGCGACCTGGAGGCCCTCGCGGTCAACGTCGCGACGGCGCTCGGCGCCATCCACGGCGCCGGGATCGTGCACCGCGACCTCAAGCCGTCCAACGTGCTGCTGTCCCCGACCGGGCCGCGCGTGATCGACTTCGGCATCGCCCGCGCGCTGGACGCCACCGAGGGCCCGACCCGGACCGGTCAGTTCGTCGGCACGCCCGCCTACATCGCGCCCGAGCTGATGCACGGGCGGGAGGTCACGCCCGCCGCCGACGTGTTCTCCTGGGGCTGCGTCGTCGCCTACGCGGGCACCGGCCGCGCCCCGTTCGGCGGCGGGACGCTCCCGGAGGTCATCAGCCGGGTGACGTCCGCCGACCCCGACCTGGAGGGCCTCGACCCGGCCGTCCGCGATCTGGTGGCCCGGGCGCTGGCCAAGGAGCCCGCCGACCGCCCGACGGTGAAGCAGCTGATCCAGGCGCTGACCGGCGAGGACGCGCCGCCCGCGGCTCCGCCCGCCGCCGCGCCGCCCGAACCGGAACCGGCGCCGGAGCCGGAGCCGGAGCCGGAGCCGGAGCCGACGCCTGCGCCTCTGACGAGCGTCGACTCCGTGCCGCCGACGCGCCCGGTCGGCATGCGGGCGCCCGCCGCCCCGGCGAGGAAGCGGTCCCGGCACCGCGACCGGGGCCTGCTCATCGCCGCGACCGGCGCGGTCCTCGCCGTCTCCGCCGTGATCGGGGCCCTCAACATCCCGGGCGGCGACGACTCCCCGGACGCCTCGGGGCCCACCGGGGCCGCCGTCCTCGGCGACGAACCGCCGGACGTCAAGGAGAAGATCTTCGACGACGGCTTCAACGACGCCGGCTCCGGCTGGAAGACGGCCGCCACCCCGGTCTTCGACGCGTCCTACCGCGACCGGAAGTACGAGATCCACGTCCTGCCGAAGGCCGGGCGCACGACCGTCGACGCACCGGTGAGCAGGATCCCCGACTCCCAGCTCGTCGAGGTCGAGGTCACGCCGAAGGACGCCTACGGCGAGGCGGGGGTGTACTGCCTGGGAAGCTCGGGCTACGCGTTCCTCCTCGGCTCGGACGGGCGCGCGCGCATCGCCAGGCTGGCCACCCGGCAGGCGCAGACCGTGACGACCGGCATCGCACCCAGGCTGCGGGAGAGGAACCGCCTCCAGGCCGCCTGCGTCAAGCGCGAGGACGGCAACGTCGACCTGGCGATGTGGGTCAACGGCAAGCCGGTCGCCTCGTCCGCCGCCACGCCGCCGAGCAGCGTCCCCGGCAACAGCGGCCTGCTCGTGGTCCGCGACGAGGGTGCGACCGGATGGCCCCAGGCGGTCTTCGACGACTTCGCGCTCTGCGAGGTCTGACCCTCGTCAGACACATCCGCGCAGGTCACCTACTGTTGTCGTGATGTCTGAGAGCAGTGGCGGCGCCGGACTGCGCGCCGGGCTGCGCCGCCGCCACATGACGATGCTGGCGATCGGCGGCGCGATCGGCGCCGGGCTGTTCGTCGGCAGCGGCGCCGTGATCAGCACCGCCGGGCCCGCCGCCGTCCTGTCGTACGCGGCGGCCGGCCTGCTGGTGCTGTGCGTGCTGCGGGCGCTCGGCGAGATGGTCGTCGCGCGCCCGGTCGCCGGGTCCCTCGCCGAGTACGCGCGGATGGCGCTCGGCCCCTTCGCGGGTTTCACCATCGGCTGGCTGTACTGGTACCTCTACGTGATCCTCGTCGGCGCCGAGGCGACCGCGGGCGCCGGCATCCTCGCCGGCTGGACCGGCCTGCCGCAGTGGGCGCTGGCCGCCGGGCTGCTGGTCGCGATGACGGCGGTGAACCTCGTCTCCGTCCGGTCCTTCGGCGAGTTCGAGTTCTGGTTCGCCTCGATCAAGGTCGCGGCGATCCTGGTGTTCGTCGTCCTCGGCGTCCTGTACGTCACCGGCCTCTGGCCGGACTCGCCCGGCGGCCTCGCCGTGCTCACCGGGCACGGCGGGTTCGTCCCGAACGGCGCCGGGTCGGTCTTCACCGCCATCGTCGCGGTGATGTTCGCGTTCGGCGGGACGGAGATCGTCACCATCGCCGCCGCGGAGAGCGAGGAGCCGGGCCGGGCGGTCGCCCGGGCCACGAGCAACGTGCTGTGGCGCGTCGCGCTGTTCTACGTGCTGTCGATCCTGCTCGTCGTGTCGATCCTGCCGTGGAACGACGCGAAGATCCTCACCAGCCCGTTCGTCAGCGCCCTGGACCGGCTGGACGTGCCCGCCGCCGGCACCCTCATGCAGGCGGTCATCCTCACCGCCGTCCTGTCGGTGCTGAACTCGGCGATCTACGTCTCGTCCCGGATGCTGTACGTGCTGACCCGCGACGGCGACGCCCCCGCCGGGCTGGTGCGGCTGAACCGGCGCGGCGTCCCCGTCCGGGCGATCCTGCTCGGGACGGTCGCGGCGTGGGCGGCGGTCGTCGCGTCCTACGTCTCCCCCGACCAGGTCTTCAAATTCCTGATGAACTCGATCGGGGTCGTGCTGGCCTTCGTCTACCTGGCGATCCTGTTCTCGCAGCTGCGGCTGCGGTCCCGGCTGCGGCGCGAGGACCCGGCGAGCCTCACCTACCGGATGTGGCTGTTCCCGTACCTGACCTGGCTGGTCATCGCCGCCCTGCTCGCCGTGCTGGTCTCGATGGCGTTCATGGCCGGGCAGCGCTCCCAGCTGGCCGCCTCCCTGGTCAGCCTCGCCGCCGTCGCGCTCGCCTACCCGCTGCGGCGCCGCTTCGGCAGGCGGCCGCCGGTCGCCGCTCCCGTCGCCGCGGCGCGCGGACCCGGGGGCTAGCTCAGTCCTTGCGGCCCGTCGCCGCGACCGTGACGCCGAGACCGATCATCATCAGGCCGCCGGTGCCGCCGATCGCCGCGAGGCGGCGCGGCGAGCGGGCGAACCAGTCGCGGGCCGTCCCCGCCGCGATCCCCCACACGCTGTCGCAGCACAGCGCGATCACCGCGAAGATCGCGCCGAACAGCATCATCTGGAGCTCGACGTGGCCGTTCTCGCGCACCACGAACTGCGGCAGGACGGCCGCGAAGAACACGGTCGTCTTCGGGTTGGTGATGCCGACGAAGAAGCCCTGCAGCAGCGCCCGGCCCCCGCCGCGCTCCGCCTCGCTCCCGGCGATCGCCTCCTGGAGCGAGCGCCGGTGCCGGATGGCCTGCACCCCGAGGTAGACGATGTAGACCGCGCCCACGATCTTCAGGGCGGTGAACACGACGACGGAACGCTCCACGACCGATCCGATCCCCACCGCGACCGCCGCGGTCAGCACCAGGGCGGCGAGCACCCCGCCGACCACGCCCGCGAGCGCGGTGCGCCGGCCGTGCGCCAGCGCGCGGCCGACGACGAACAGGACGGACGGCCCCGGGATCAGGATGATCGCCAGTGCCATCGCGGAGAACGCCAGAAGCTGATGAGTCGACACCATGCCCCGGAGAGTACGCATTCCGGGCATGGCGGCCCACCCGTTTTCCCGGGGGTCAGCCGGTGAGGACTTCCCAGGCGGCGCCGCGGCGGACCAGGAGGTTGTGCGTGAGGAGGCTCCCCGCGGGCACGTCCCACACCGGGTCGTCGCCGTCGTCGCCACGGTCCTCGGCCCACACCTGCGAGACCGCCCAGCGGAGCTTGTCGATGCCGTCCGGGTGCCCGGTGCCGGACGCGACGAACACGTCCCGCGCGGGCGCCGCGACGACGAGGTCGCCCTCCACGTCCTGCGCCAGCTTCTCCAGGAACCCCTCGTCCAAGAGCAGGCCCGACTCCAGGCCCCCGCCCCGCGGGGACGCGCCCAGCGACACCGTCACGGCGCGCGCGTCGGGATACCAGCTGAGGCTCAGCTCGGGACGCAGGTCGCGCAGGTTGATCACCGCGTGGCGGCGCAGCTCGCCCTGCGCCACCCCGAGGTCGGCGCAGTGCCGGCGCGCCACGTGCTCGTAGCGGCGGCCGGACGGGGCCCCCTCGTCGGCGATCTCCAGCGCGTAGGTGACGTACAGGTCGGCGGCGAACGGGTCGCGGATCGGCTCCTCGTCCGCCGGGAGCGGGAACTCCAGCTGGACCTCGGCCGGCACCCGCGCCTTCATCAGCGGGACGATCAGCTTGGACCGCGGGTCGGTCACGGGGTGCTCCTCCTGGTGCTCTGCCTGCGTGCGCCTGTGTTCACGAGTGGATCACCCTACCCCCGCCGAGGGCGGCGCCGGGGCTCCGCCGGGCGGGACGACGGGCAGGCCCCCCGGCGCGCCGCCCTCGATGATCCGCCACAGGGCCCCGGTGTCCATGTGCTCCTCGACGAGGTCGCCGAGCGCGTCCAGGGTCGCCTCCCTCAGCGCCCCGAAGGACACGTCCGGGGCCGGGACGAACCGCCTCTCCGCCGTCCGGGCGACGTCCGCGAGGAACGCCCTGCGGAAGCCGTCGTTCTCCATCGCGCCATGCCAGGTCGTCCCCCACACGGCGCCTTTCCGGCACCCGTCGAGGAACGGCTCCCCCTCCGCGCTCACGATGCCGTGATGGATCTCGTAGGCGTTCACGGTCTCCCCGTAGGCGCTTCCGGTGGGCCGCCCGAGGGTCTTCTCCTTCTTGAACTCGACCTTCGCAGGAAGGAGACCGAGCCCTCGCGCTCTCCCCTCCTTTGACTCGACACCGTCGACGATCTCTTCGGCCAGCATCTGGTAGCCACCGCAGATCCCGAGGACCGGCCGCCCCTCCTCGGCCCTCCTGCGGATCTCGTCGGCCATTCCCCGGTCGCGGAGCCACGCCAGATCGGCGACCGTGGCCCGGGTCCCCGGAAGCACCACCAGGTCGGCCTCGGCCAGGTCGCCGGCACTCGCCGCGTACCGGACGACGACGCCGGGCTCGCAGGCCAGGGCGTCCATGTCCGTGAAGTTGGAGATGCGCGGGAACCGGACGACGGCGATGCGCAGCGTCTCCTTCCCGTAAGGCCCTTTCGCGTCGGGCCTCGGCGCGTCCAAGGCCAGGGTGTCTTCAGAATCGAGATACAGGCCGAGTTTCCAGGGCAGCACCCCCAGCGTCGGGCGCCCGGTGAGCATCGCGAGCTGCTCCAGCCCCGGCGCGAGAAGCTCCCGCGCCCCCCGGAACTTGTTGATGACGAATCCGGAGATCAGCGCCTGGTCGGCGGGCTCCAGCAAGGCGACCGTGCCGTAGAGCGACGCGAAGACACCGCCCCGGTCGATGTCGCCGACCACCACCACCGGCAGGTTCGCGGCCCGGGCCAGCCCCATGTTGACGATGTCGCCGCCCCGCAGATTGATCTCGGCGGGACTCCCGGCCCCCTCGCACACCACCACGTCGTACCTGGCCCGCAACTCCTCAAGGCACTCCAGCACGACGCCCTTGAGCCGCTCCTTGTGCGCCCCGTACTGAAGCGCGTCGACCTCCGCCACGGGCTTCCCCAGCACCACGACCTGGCTTCTGCGGTCGCTTCCCGGCTTGAGCAGCACCGGATTCATCAGCGCCGCGGGCTCCACCCCCGCGGCCTGCGCCTGCATGTACTGCGCCCGCCCGATCTCCGCCCCGTCGCTCGTCACCATCGAGTTCAGCGACATGTTCTGGGCCTTGAACGGCGCGACCTTCACCCCCTGCCGCGCCAGCCACCGGCACAGCCCCGCGGTGACGACGCTCTTCCCCGCGTCCGAGGTGGTCCCCGCCACCAGAAGCCCGCTCACCGCACACTCCAGACCACGGCCGCCGCCGCGAACGTCACCGCCGCCGAAAGCCGGACGGCCCTCCGGATGTCCCTGACCTCGGGCGCCCGCCCGTCCCCCATCTCGGGCCGCCGCTCGACCCGTCCGCCATAGGCGTTGGCGCCGCCCAGCCTCACCCCGAGCGCCCCGGCGAAAGCGGCCTCGCACCGTCCCGCGTTGGGACTCGGATGCTTCGCCCCGTCCCGGCGCAGAACCCGCCAGGCCTCCCGCCCCGAGCACAGGGCGACCAGTCCCCCGGTGATCCTCGCCGGAACCCAGTTCGCTACATCGTCCAACCGCGCCGCCGCCCACCCGAACCGCTCGTACTTCGGACTCCGATACCCGACCATGGCGTCGAGCGTGTTCACGGCCCGGTACATGAGCAGCCCCGGGATGCCCGCCACCGCTCCCCACACCAGAGGCGCGATGGACGCGTCCGACGTGTTCTCGGCCACCGACTCCACCACCGCACGGCTCAGATCGCGAGCATCCAACCCCCGCGGATCCCGGGCGCACAGATGGGAAAGCCGCTCCCTGGCCGCCTCCACGTCGCCCCGCTCCAGCACCCGCGCCATGTAGAGCCCTTCACGCCCCAGCGACGTCCCGCCGAGCACGGCCCAGGTGACCCCGGCGGTAACAAGACAGTGCACTACGGGCCGCCGGCTCGCCCGCTCAAGCGCAACCCCCACGACCCCGGCGCCCCCCACCAGGGCCCCGACATAGACCGCACCCCGCCAGCGCGAGTCCCCATAGACCCAGCGCTCGACCCCGGACGCCACCCGACCGAAACCTGCCACGGGATGCCACCGCTTCGGGTCCCCGAAGAGAGCGTCCAGCGCGACCCCGAGAACCAGCCCCTCACCAGAGACGCGCATCGAGCTCATCCCAGTGCCGCTCCAGCCAGTCCTGCGCCCGCCGTATCCGGGGCCCGGCGCCTCCCTGCCAGATCCGCGCCCATCCCCCACCGCGTTCCGCCCTCCCCCGCATCGCCCGATAGGACCGCTCGAACCGCACCCGCGCCGCCGGCAGCACCTCCCGCCGCCGCTCCCGGTCCAACCCGTAGGCATCGCAGAAGATCCGCAGCCTGCGCCCCACGTCCACCCCGTAGAGCACGGCGTCCCGATCGGCCGGATCCTCGATCGGCCCCCAGTGCCGCAACGCCGTGACCACGTCGAACACCCGCGTGGTGGGCCGCGCCAGATCGAAGTCGATCAGAGCGACCGGCCGCCCGCCCCGGAAGACCACGTTCTCCGGCGTCACATCGCAGTGCCCGATGACCTCGGGCTCCCCGTCCACGTTGGACGTCTCCGCGTCCCACGGCGCCCCCGCCGGCGCCTCGTACGAGGCGACCGCGTCGTGGTACCGCCTCAGCAGCCGCCCCACGTCCCGCAGCACGTCCTCCGAGACGACGGACGCCGCCAACGGCCGCTGCGGCACCTCCCCGGGCACCCAGCTGAGCACCTCCCGCCCCAGCTCATCGACCCCCAGCACCCGCGGCGCCTCGAACCCCACGTCCTCCAGGTGCCGCAGCAGCCCGTGGACCGCCGGACTGTGCGCCCTCAGCGGCCGCCGCACCGTCTCCCCGACCCGCACCACACCCTCCGACACGGCCCCACCGGAGAGCGGCACCTCAATGTTCACCGCCACAGCACCCCAAGATAGGACCCCCGCCCCAGCGGTAAGGCCGTTATAGATGTGGAGCCGGACGACGTGCACCCTTACACTGTGTCCCGGCGTCCCGCCGGGCGCCGAGCGCCCGTAGCTCAGCTGGACAGAGCATCGGACTTCTAATCCGACGGTCGCGGGTTCGAATCCTGCCGGGCGCGCCACACCCTCACCCGCGCGAACGCCATCTCCGGGCGACGCGGGCGATAGGGCAGATGACCGCGGTGCCGCGCTACTTCGTGCCCGGCGAGGGAACCGAAGGGTCGGGTTGCGGGGGTGCCGGGTCGGGGTCTTCGTGGGGAGGGGGCTGCGGCTTGGGGTCGGCTGGGACGCGTATCAGCCAGGCGGCGCACACGGCGGTGACCGCGGCCATCAGGACCAGCAGGACCCGGTAGTCGACGACGAGCGACAGTGCTGCGCCGAGGGCGATGGAGACGGTCTGCGGGGTGCTGATGACGCCCATCGCCGCGGTCAGCGCCCGGCCGCGCAGGGCGTCGGGCGTTCGCCGCTGCACCGCCATGACCAGGCCGACGGTCGTCCAGCACATGCCGAAGCCGAAGAGGAACGCGCCCACCGCCACCGGGGGGATGGCGGGCGCCAGGTAGACCAAGGACGCGATGGTCACCAGGGCGATGCCCAGCATCACCGTGCGCAGGTCGCCGACGCGGCGGATGGCGGCGCCCGCCGCCAGGCCGGCGCAGACCGCGCCCGCGCCCTGCACACTGCTCAGCACGCCGACGAACGCGGGAGCGCGGTGAAGCCCGTCGTCGACGATGGAGAAGATGAGAGTCTGGGAGAAGCCCGTCACCAGCATGGCCAGGCCCAGTGCGCCCACCAGCGTGCGCAGAGGCGTGGACCGGTAGATGTGGCGCAGGCCCGAGAGCACCTCTTCGCGCAGTTCCAGTGCGCCGGTGACGTGACGCTGGTCGCCGGGCGCCCGGATGAGCCACACGCATACCGCGGCCGCCAGGAACGTGGCCGCGTCCAGTAGAGCCACTACGTGGCCGCCCGCCACCGTGAACAACGCCGCGCCGAAGAGGGGGGCCAGCAGCTTCACGCCGTCGGCGGAGGTCTGCAGGAGGCCGTTGGCGTCGGGGAGTGCGTCCTCGTCCACGATCGCCGTGACGAGGGCGGCCTGGGTGGCGGTGATGACCACGCCGGCGATGCCGTAGCAGAGGATGATCGCGTACAGCATCCAGACCTGGCCCTCGCCGCGCACCAGCAGGCTGAGCAGCATGACGCCCGCCATCACCAGGTTGGTCACGATGAAGATCTGGCGCCGCGGGAACCTGTCGATGAGCACCCCGGCGAACGGGGCGAACAGGAACGGCAGGGCGACGAAGAAGAACGCGCCGCCCGCCGCGGCATTGCTGCCGGTCAGCTCCTTCACCCAGATACCGAAGGCAATGATGAGCGCCCGGTCGCCCAGGGTCGACAAGGTCTGACCGATGATCAGGAGCCGGAACCCACGATTGGTCAGCAGAACCCTCACGGGCGACCTCCTCGGCGGCGAGGCAGAACTACAAGACCATGCCATATCGGCGCGTTCGGGGATATGGACGTGCGGTGGCCGGATCCGGCGCTCGGCAATTCGGCCGCGCCCATTTACGATCAGTAAAGATCATGTGTCGGACGATCAATCGGACACCTGAGCGACAGCGCCGTCGTCCTCCCGGCCACCCCTACGGGATGCGGCGAACGGGGCATGAGGCCGCTCGCCGGTAGCCGTCCGTGCGAGGAGGTCGATATGTCGGAGGCGCCGGTCGCGGATCCGGCCGCGGGACTCGCAGAGCCCGCGGCGCTTCTGGATCCCTACTCCCTCTTCGGCCGCCTGCGCGAGAGCGCGCCCGTCTACCGCAGCACCTTCCTCGACTCGTGGGTGATGACCAGGTACGACGACTGCGCCGCGGTGCTGCGCGACACGGAGTCGTTCGCCTCGGACTGGCGCCGGATCGGCGAGGCCGTACCGGAGCCGTTGCTGAGCATCCAGTCACTCGACCCGCCCGAGCACACGGCCATCCGACACTTCATGGTGGACGCGGTTCGCGGTCTCGACCCGGGCACGCTGCGCGAGCGCATCGCCGCGCAGGTCCGCGCCCGAGCCGAGCGGCTGCGCGCGGCCGGGGAGTTCGACTGCGTGTCCGACCTCACCGCGCCACTCGCGCTGGACACCATCACCGCGGTGCTCGGGGTGCCGCCCATCGACGCCGCGTGGTTCCTGCCCGTGTCGCAGACGGTCGTGGACGGCATGGACGCCGGGATCTGGCCGGAGACCGCCGAACCCGCCGTGCGAGCCCGCGCTGAGCTGGCCGAATACACCGGCCGGTGGCTGGACGATCCACCGCCGGACGGGCTGGTGGCGCATGTGGCGGCCAAGGCGCCCGGCTCCGGGATCGCGCGCCCGGTGCTGCTGAACACGCTGCGGGCCGTCCTGCACGCCGGGTTCGAATCGGCGGGGCGGCTGCTCAGCAACGCTCTGGTCGTCCTGCTGAG
Organism: Actinomadura verrucosospora; assembly: GCF_039540335.1. Lineage (NCBI taxonomy): Bacteria > Bacillati > Actinomycetota > Actinomycetes > Streptosporangiales > Thermomonosporaceae > Actinomadura > Actinomadura verrucosospora. The sequence goes on from NZ_BAABEV010000009.1 coordinate 150,047, forward strand.
CGGGCCGGACACTTTGGCGCGTTTCGCCCGAGCTGACCCGGCACTCGCGGTGGAGGAACTGGTCCGGTACGTGACGCCGGTGCAGGCCGACGGGCGGGCGTGCGTACGGGAGACGCGCGTCGGCGGCCATGTCGTCGCGCCCGGCGAAGCGGTGACGCTGCTGCTGGCCGCCGCGAACCGGGATCCGGCCAAGTTCGCCGAGCCCAACGAGCTGGACTTCGGCCGCCATCCCAACCCGCACCTGGGGTTCGGCCGGGGCGCCCACTCGTGCCTCGGGCAGTCGCTGGCGGTCCTCCAGGCACAGGTCGTCCTCGGCCTGCTCGCGACCGAGTTCCCGGGAATCCGCCTTGCCGGCGAGCCCGTCTACCACCGGAACCTCACGCTGCGAGGCGTGGCTCGGCTCAGAGTCCGCCTCGGCTGACCGACCTCAGATCCGTCGTGACAGAAAGGAGGTGGCACTATGCGTTACCTCCACTGAGTGACATAGGCGGGTGCCCGGCATAGCGGGGCGCGCTTCCAACCTGCCACGTTATGCCGGGCATTCATAATTCACTGCGCGGCCGGTCTCAGAGGCTCTGCACATATCAACCTGGGTTTCTGTCTCTCGCCATCACACGATTTCCTCTGGAGCGCTGATGAGGGTGTTTGTGCGCACGAAAACCGCCTTGGTGACCAGCCTCGTCACCATGACCGCCACCATCCTTTCGACCGCTCCACCGTCCGCCGTTTCCCACGCCGCCGCGGCCTCGGCGTCCGCCCGCGTGGCGGCAGGTCGTCCGGACGGTGAATCCGGGGAGCCGTGGCTGGCGCGGCTGCTGGCGGGGTCCACCCGCGGCAGCGACGCGTGGCGGCACCTGCGTGTCCTCGACCGGATCGCCGCACGGAACGGCGGAGTGCGCGCCACCGGCACGCCGGGGTTCGATGCCTCCGCGCGCTACGCCGCCAAGGTGCTCACCGCCGCCGGCTACCGCGTCCACCAGCAGCAGGTGCCGTACACCGACTATCAGGTCGACGCGGAGAGCGCGGCGGTGACCGCTCCCGCCGCCCGGCAGGTGCGCGCGCTGGTCATGCGCTGGTCGCCCGTCACCCCGCCCGGCGGTCTCGACGCCCACCTCGTCGTGCCCCGGGCCACGGCGGGCGACGCCGCCGGATGCTCCGCCGCCGACTACGACGGGCTGCCCGTGGCCGGGTCCATCGTGCTCGTACGGCGCGGATCCTGCGGCTACACGGCACAGCAACGCGTCGCCGCCGGGCTCGGCGCGCGGGCGATGCTGATCTACCTGGCCACGCCGAGTCCGAACAACATCTACCGGCTGCACGCGTTCGACCCGAAGGCGTTCACCATCCCGGTGGCCAGCGTCACGCAGGCGCAGGCCGAACAGCTCGCCCAGGAAACCGCGCAGCACCAGGTGCGGCTGCGGCTCGACCTGCGCGGGCACGCGGTCGCGGGAGTCACCACCAACCTGTTCGCCGAGACGCGCGGCGGCGACGACCGCACCGTCATGGCCGGCGCCCATCTGGACAGCGTGACCGAGGCGCCCGGCATCAACGACAACGCCGCCGCGGCCGCCGCGCTGATGGCGACCGCGCTGCGGCTGGCTCCCCACCAGGACAAGGTGCGCCACAAGGTGCGGTTCGCGCTGTGGGGGGCCGAGGAGCTCATCGACATCGGCTCCAACTACTACGTGCGCACCCTGCCACCGGCCGAACGCGCCAAGATCGCGCTCTACCTCAACTTCGAGCTGATCGCCGCTCCGAACGGGGTGCGGTTCGTCCTCGACGGGGACGCGAGCGAGCAGCCGCCGGGCACCCCGCCGGGCCCGGCGGGCTCGCAGGTCGTGGAGAAGGTCTTCAAGGACTACTTCGACCACGCCGGGCTCCCCTACGAGAGCCACGACCTGCGGGCCGTCGGCTCCGACCACGAGCCGTTCGTGGCCGCGGGCATCCCGGTCGGCGGCCTGAACGGCGGCGTCCTCGGGGTCAAGACCGCCGCGCAGGCGGCGCGGTTCGGCGGGGAGGCCGGGCAGCTGTACGACCCCTGCTACCACCAGCCGTGCGACACGATCGGCAACCTCGACCGCCGGGCTCTCGGCGAGAACGTGCCCGCCATCGCGTGGGCCGTGGGCCGCTTCGCCCTCGACGTCTCCGACCTGCCCGCCCCCCAGGAGCAGCGACCATGACGACGCACCACCAGGCCATCGAATCGCTGACGGACCCGCCCGCCGCCTACCCGCCGTCCTCGCCGATGGGGCTCAGCTTCGACGTCGACGCGCTGCGCGCCGACCTCGACCGGCTGCGGCACCGGCGGTGGCGCGCCCAGCGCGCCTACAGCCAGGACGGCGCCGCCACGGAGTCCGGCGTGGACTGGCGCATCCTGCCGCTGCGCAGCGTCGGCGGCGATCCGGTGCGGACCGACCCGGGCGGCGCGGGCCTGACCGACTTCGCCGACACCCCGTGGCTGGCCGAAGCCCCGGCCCTCGCCCAGGTCATCGACGCCCTGCCGGCGCCGGTCCGGGGCGTACGGCTGATCGCCCTGGGCGCGGGCGCGACCGTGCACGAGCACCGCGACTACAAGTACGGGTTCGAACGCGGGCTCCTGCGGCTGCATGTGCCGATCGACACCAACCCGGACGCCGTCGTGGTCATCGACGGCGTGTCCGAGCACTGGACGGCGGGACGGTTGTGGTTCGGCGACTTCGGCCGAAGGCACTACGTGGCGAACGGCGGGGACCGCACTCGGGTGCACATGGTGCTCGATTGCCTGGTCAGCCGCGAGGTCGTCGGGTTGCTGCCGGACGAGTTCCTGGAGCTGCTGCCGCTCAGCGAGGTGATGTTCGCCCGCGAACCTGTGCCGCTGACCGCGTCCGACCGCGACCGGCTGTGCTGCCGGTTCCGGCTGCCGGGCGACTTCGCGCAGTGGTCGGAGGAGGAGGTCGAGGCCAGGCCCGACAGCGACGCCGCGGTCCTCGTGCACGAGGACCGGCTCGTCCTCGCCGTCGACGGCGAGCCCGCCTTCGGCCTGGTGCATCTCGGGCTGGGCGAGTTCCGCCTCAGCGGCTGGAGCGAGGAACGCACCATCGCCATCGAGTCCACCGGCCAGGTGCGGATCAGGGAACGCGCCGGCCGCGCCCTCCGCGAGTGGACACGCCCCGCGCAGTTCGTCCAGGACGGTCGGACGACGTCGGCCGCGCGCGACCGTCTGACGACGCTCCCCCCTTCCGAGCTTCCCCCTTCCGACCAGACAGGCAGGTGACTCGCATGTCCTCCCCCGCCCGGGTCGCTCCGCTCGGCACCGACCCGTACGCCTTCCAGCCCGGTTACTACGACCTCTTCCGCGCCTCCCGCGGAGAGGGCGCCCTCCCCGACCCCCGGTTCTTCGCCGACCGCGCACCCCGGGGCGGCCACGCGCTGGAGATCGGCGCGGGCACCGGCCGGATCACGCTGGCCGTGGCCGAGCGGGCCGCCACCGTCCTGTGCCTGGAGCGGTCCGCCACCATGCGCGCGGTGCTGCTGGCCAAGCTCGCCGAACGCCCGCACCTGCGCCCCCGCGTCACCGTGCTCGACCGCGCGGCGCCCCACTTCGACCTGGCCCGCCGCTTCGACTTCGTGTACCTGGCGGGCGTGCTGGAGCACGTGCCGCACCCCGAACGGCCCGCGCTCTTCGATGCGATCGCCGAACATCTGGCCGAGGACGGCGAGGTGGCCATGGACATGGTGCTGTCAGAACCCGTACCGGACTGGCCCGAGCACGTCGCCGACGAGGCCGTCCTCGGCGACTGCCGGTACGAGATGTCCTGCGAGGCGCGGCCCGACGGCGACGACCAGGCGCACCTGCGGTTCGTCTACCGCACGTACTACCAGGGCGATGTGGTGGCGACCGAAGTGGTGGAGCGCGCCCACTACCTGCACCGGCCGGACGCCGTCATCGCCGACCTGGCGGCGGTCGGGCTGACCCCGACGGCCGGAACCGCCCTCCACCCCGTCGCCAACGGCGAAGACCCCGGGACTCTGGTCGCCCGCCGTACGACCTGACCGGCCTGAGACGTCATCCACTTCATCCTGAGGAGAGTTCGCGTGCAGGTCATCGGCGTCGGTTTGCTCCGAACTGGTACGACTTCACTCGCTTTGGCACTCGACCGGCTCGGGTACGGCCCGTGCTACAACATGCGGGTCCTGAACGCCGAGCCTGAGCGGGCCGCCGACTGGGCCGCCGCGATGGACGGCGGGACGGTGGACTGGGGGAAGGTTTTCGCGGGCTACGGCTGCGCCGTCGGCTCGCCGACCACCGCGTTCTGGCGCGACATCGTCGACGCGTTCCCGGACGCCAAGGTGGTGCTCAACGTCCGCGATCCGCAACGCTGGTACGACAGCGCCGCGCAGACCATGGCCGCCGTGCTCGCCAAGCCGCCGCTCCTGGTGCGGGTGCTGAGCTGGCGAGGCCCGCGCCGGCCCGACCCCGAAGCGGAGGTCCTCGACCGCGTCCAGCGGACGACGTGGCATCGCGAGATCGGCGGGCCGTTCGGCGACCGTGCGGAGATGGCCGAAAGATTCGAGCGGCACGTCGCCGAGGTGAAGGCGCACGTGCCCGAAGACCGGCTGCTGGTGTTCGAGGTCAAGGACGGATGGGCGCCGCTGTGCGCCTTCCTCGGCGTACCCGTCCCCGACGAGCCGTTCCCCCGGGAGAACGACGCGGCCACGTTCAAACGCCGCCAGCGGCAGGCCCTGAAGAGAACCCTGGCCCCCCGGATCCTCGCCACCACCGCGATCGCGACCGGCGCCGCGATCACCTGGGCAGTACACCGCAAGCTTCACAGGTAACCCGAAGGGCCCCGTCCCCAAGCGCCGGGGACGCCGGGTCCGCACTGATCAGCTTGTTCACGAAGCCCTGGTCCCCCCGCGTGTGGGGGTGATCCGCTGGACCTTCGATCCGACGTGTGATCTTCCGGCTGGATCGGATACCAGACGGCCGCTCCCATCGCGCCCGCCGTACTGCTATAGCCACCCCAGTGCGGACGACGTCGGCCCCTGAGCCGCGAGACCGCGCCGTGGAGGGATGACGCGGGGGTACTCGCGTTCGCGCTGACCTGCGCCAACGCCGACGAGCACCATTCTGCTGGAGATTCCGCGGGCCGATCCCTCCCGCCGGCGCGCCGCCCAAGCCAGTCCATTCGCGGTGACCACCCGCCCGTGCGCCGGAGTCCCGAACCGGACATCTCCCCTTCCCTCGTCTGGCGAACAGTTATGTCCGGTTTGAACAGGAAGCAGAGATCGCCCGGCTCTGCGCCCTCGGACCATCCCGGACCGAGGGGCTAATCGAGGCAAAGAGGCCTCACCTCTCTTTGCTCTCATTTCTGTGCAGCAGTGCCTTTTCGCAAAAGATCTTGTGCGGCACGCCGTCCGTCCGGCCGTCCTCGACACTCTTTACGAGTGATTGCCATCCACTGAGGAGAAACGAGATCCAGCGATGCTGCGCAGAAACTGGCGTGGACAGGAGGTAGTCGACGAAAATGCCGTCTTCCGACATGTCCTGGACGTCGCCGACAAGGCGGCCAGAGGACTCGGCCTGACCGCGCATCAGGCCGAGGACATCGCGTCCACCGTTGCGGAGTCGTTGTGCAAACGAAGCGGCACCCTCATGCAGATCGTCAAGGAGGGCCGCGACCCGAAAGCCTACGTCCGGCGGACGGCCCGCAACGAGTGCGTCAACTACTTCCAGGGCAAGGAGCACGACCGGAGGGTCCACGACTCCCTCGTGCACAGCTTGAACGCGCTGAAAGACGCCGCCGGCAAAGTTCCGGACACCTCAACGCGCGTCGCCGACAAGGTGACGCTCCAGCAGGCGATGGGAGGACTGCCCCGCGAACTGCTCGTGATCGTAATAATGAAATTCTACGAGGACATGCCCCTGTCGGGCATATCCGCGGAGCTCGGTGTTCCCCATGGAACCGTGAAGAGCCGTTATCTGAGGGCGCTCAAGCAATTGAGAGAAGCGATCCAGGGCGACGGGCCTCACGCGGAGGTGGAATGAGATGGGATATCCAGAACCGGATCAAGACTTCGAACGACTGCTCAAGGCCATGGCCGCGAAGGAGATGCGGGCCTGCCCGCCCGACCCCGGCAGAGAGCGCGCGGCTCTGAAGCGCTTCCGGCGCCGGATGCGCGCCCACCGCGCAGCCGAACGCCGCACGCGGCTCGCCGCCGCGCTGCGCGGCCTTCCGCCGCACCTCCTTCCCTCGGGAGTGGGTCCGCGGGTCGCGCTCGTCATCGTCGTGGTCGTGCTCCTGATCGGCACGGTCGCCGTCCTGGGCCTGGCCTCACCGGCGGACGGGCCCGCCGGGAAGCCCGGCATGGCGGCCCGGGAACCCGTGCCGGGGCGACAGGGGCCGTCCAGACCCTCGATGCGGCCCACCGGAGCGCGGAAAGGGACCGTCGAGACGTCGCTGTCGGGCCGGACGATCGTCGACGGCACGAGGCGCCCCGCGAGCCCTTCCCCGCAGACGGCGGCGGACCCTGCGGCCGGGACATGGATCGTCATGGGAAAGACCATTCTCCACACCCGCGAAATCCTCCTGATGACGAAACCCGGACCGGTGGAGGTCACCGCCACGGTGAGCGCCCTGAACACCGGGAAGCCCTGTGAATGGACGGTCTCCGCCGGCCCGTCGCGCAGCACGCGGAAACCGGCGACGACCGGACCCACCCTCGTCACCTTCGCCGTGCCGACGCCGGCAAACAAGATCACATTGGGCGTCAGGCACGACTCGTCCGGCCCGGGCACCGGGGCGGAGGTCTGCACGATGGCGAACATCCTCGTCAAGGAGCGGCCGTCGCCGTCCCCGCCATCGCGCCCAGGCGGCAGATCAGGCACACGCGGCAAGCCGGATCACCCCCGGCGCCGCACCAAGGGGTCGGCGGTCACCGCGACGCGGACCCCGACCCCTGCACCATCGCCCACGCGATCCGTGGTTCCGCCGTCCGCGCCGCCCACCACCGAAACGCCGAGCCCGGCACCGGTGTCGCCCACCGCCTCACCCTGACAGAGCCCCCATTGACAGAGAGGACGTCCCCCCACGTGGAGAAGGCAGCAGAGTGCCCGCCACCGGACACCGCCTTTCGCAAGAGCAGCCGTTCCGGCGGCGAGAGCAACTGTGTCGAACTGGCTCCGATCCCCGGTGGCACCATCGCCATCCGCGACAGCAAGGCCCCGGACCACGGCCTGCTGGCCGTCACCGCCGGACAGTTCACTGAACTTCGCGACCGCATCAGGAAGGGAGCCCTGGATCTTCGTCCCTGACCCGAACCCCTGAGGGCCTCGCCTCCCCGCGAGGCCCTCAGGTCCCCCACCGGCCATGACGCGGCGATGCCCTGCTGCTCCCGCGACGGCCGGAGGGCGCCGGGGACCCCGGCGGGGGTGGTGGGGTGGGGCTTTAGGGTGGCGCGGTGTGGGGTTGTTTCCGGTTGCGGACGGCGGAGTGGACGAGCCGCTCTATCGGCGGGTGCGGCGGGGGCTTGAGGAGGCCATCGTCGCCGGGCGGTTCGAGGACGGGCGGCTGCCGTCCTCCCGCGAACTGGCCGTCGAGCTGGGCGTGTCGCGCAATACCGTCAACCAGGCGTACCAGGAGCTGGTCACCGACGGCTTCGTGATCGCGCGGTCGCGGTCGGGCCACGTCGTCAACGACGAGATGGCCGTGCGCCCGGCGGCGCGTCCGGCGGTGCCGGCGGCGCCTCGCTGGCTGGACCGGCTGGCTCCGCCGCCGGGTTGCGCCGAACTGCCGCACATCCGCAAGCCGGCGGATTGGGACGCTTACCGGTATCCGTTCGTCACCGGGCACCTGCCGCCCGAGACGTTCCCCGAGCGCGCGTGGCTGCGCTGCCTCAAGGAGGCGCTGCGGCCCGAGCACCGGCGCCACAGCCTTCAGGACGGCATCGACGCCGACGATCCGCTGCTGGTCGAGATGATCTGCAAGCAGATCCTCGCGGGCCGGGGCGTCGCCGCGACCCCCGACCGGGTCCTGGTCACCATCGGTTCCCAGCAGGCGCTGCACCTGGTCGCCACCGCCCTGGTGCAGACGGGGACACGGGTCCTGGTCGAGAACCCGGGCTATCCGGACGCCCGGCACATCCTCGCCCGCGCCGGGGCGCGGCTGGTCGCCGGGGACGTGGACGACAGCGGCCTCATCGTCGACGAGCAGCTCCTGGACGTCGGGATGGTCGTCACCACGCCGACCCATCACTACCCCTCGAACGTCACGATGAGCGGCCGGCGCAGGCAGCGGCTCGTCGCGCTCGCCCGCGAGCGGAACATCGTGGTGGTCGAGGACGACTACGACAGCGAGCTGCGCTTCGTCGGCAGGGCGTCCCCGGCGCTCGCCTCGCTCGACCCCGACGCGGTCGTCTACCTCGGCAGCTTCTCGAAGTTCCTGGCTCCGGGCCTGAGGCTGGGGTTCGTGCACGGCCCGCCCGCTCTGATCGAGCACCTGCGGGACCTGCGCCGTTACACCGTCCGGCACCCGTCCGGGCACCAGCAGCGCGCCCTGGGCCTGCTGATCGCCTCCGGCGAGTACCGGCGCGGTGTGCGGCATCTGCGCGACGCGCTGCGGCTGCGCTGGGAGGAGGCGGTCGGCGCCGTGCGGCGGCACCTGCCCGACTGGGCGATGCGTCCGCGTGCGGGCGGGGTCAGCGTCTGGATCGGCGGGCCGTACGGGCTGGACACGCGCGAGCTCGCCGCCCGCGTCGCGGCGCGCGGCGTGCTCATCGAGCCCGGCGACACGTTCTTCTACGCCCCGCCGGTGCCCAGGCACTGGATCAAGCTGGGGTTCGGCGCGATCGACCCCGCGCGGATCGACTCCGGGATCGCGCTGCTCGCCGAGGAGGCGGACCGCATGGCATCTGGTACCTGAGGATCACTCGGAACTGGCTCTTTGCAGGGCACCACGCGACCAATACCATCCTTTTCCGACTGATTTGATCTGGAAAGTGGGGTGCAGGGAAGGTGGCGCGAGCCCTGGTGCTGAGGGCCGGCGGGGTGCTGGCCCTCCTGGCCGTCTGGTGGGCCGTCGCGGCCGCGCACCTCTGGTCGGAGGTGTTCGTCCCGCCGCCCGGCGCGGTCTGGCACCAGCTGGTCCAGACGTCCACCACGCACGACGGGGTGCGCGGTTACAGCGGCCACATGCTGTACGAGCACCTGGGGGTAAGCCTGCGCCGCATCCTGCTGGGAAGCCTGTACGGCGTGGCGGGCGGGATCGTGCTCGGCCTGGTCATCGGCCTGGTGCCGACCGTGCGGGCGCTGCTCGGGCCGCTCGTGACGTTCGTGCGCACGCTGCCTCCGCTGGCCTACTTCAGCCTGCTGATCATCTGGTTCGGGATCGACGAGGCGCCCAAGGTGACGCTGCTGTTCGTCGCCGCCCTGCCACCGGTCGCCGTGGCGACCGCCGAGGCCGTGCGGGGGGTGCACGAGGACTACGTCTTCGCCGCCCGGTCCCTCGGGGCGCGCCGGTGGCAGATCCCGCTGAACATCGTGCTGCCCTCCGCCCTGCCCGAGATCATCACCGGCGTCCGGGTCGCCGTCGGCGTCGCCTACACCACCGTCGTCGCCGCCGAGACGGTCAACGGGGTGCCCGGCATCGGCGGCATGATCCGCGACGCCCAGCGCTACAACCAGACCGACGTCGTCGTGCTCGGGCTGCTGGCCATCGGCGCCTCCGGCCTGCTCATCGACGCCCTGCTGCAACTGGCCGAACGCCGCCTCGTCCCCTGGCGCGGCAAGTCCTGACCCCCTGCGAGACCTGAAGAAGCAAGAGGTACGACCTTGAAGAAGACCTACGGACTCGTCCTCGCCGCGCTCTGCCTCGGGCTTGCCGCCTGCTCCTCCGGCACCGGCGCGAGCAAGGCGGCCGCCGGCGGCGTCAACGGCGACGGCACCCCGAAGACGCTGCGGATCGGCTACCAGCTCATCCCGAACGGGGACCTGGTCGTCAAGGACCGGAGATGGCTGGAGGAGGCGCTGCCCGACACCAAGATCACCTGGTCCAGGTTCGACTCCGGCGGGGACGTGAACACCGCGATGATCGCCGGTTCGCTCGACATCGGGCTGGCCGGGTCCAGCCCGGTGACCAAGGGCCTGTCGGCCCCGCTGAACATCCGCTACAAGGTGCCGTGGATCTTCGACGTGATCGGCGAGAACGAGGCGCTGGTGGCGCGCGAGGCCGCGTCAGTCGCGGCGCTCCGGGGCAAGAAGATCGCCACGCCGTTCTCCTCGACCTCCCACTACAGCCTGCTGGCCGCGCTGCGCGACGCCGGGCTCGCCGAGTCCGACGTCAAGATCATTGACCTGGAGCCGCAGGACGTCCAGGCCGCCTGGCAGCGCGGCGACATCGACGCCGCGTACGTGTGGACGCCGGTGCTCGGCACGCTGGAGAAGACCGGCAAGGTCCTCGTCACCAGCAAGGAGCTGGCCGCCAAGGGCCAGGTGACCGCCGACCTCGCCGTGGTGCGCACCGAGTTCGCCGACAGGTACCCGAAGGCCCTGACCACCTGGCTGCGGCAGCAGGACCGGGCGGTCAAGCTGATCCGCGGCGACAAGGCAGGCGCGGCCGCCTCCGTCGGACGCCAGCTCAACCTGCCCCCCGCCGAGGCCGCGCGCCAGATCGACCAGCTCATCCTGCTGGACGGCGCGCAGCAGGCCGGGCCGGAGTACCTGGGCACGGCTGCCAAGCCCGGCGCGTTCGCGCAGAACCTCCACAGCGCCGCCCAGTTCCTCAAGGCGCACAACCAGCTCCCCTCGATCCCGGCCTTGAGCGTCTTCCAGAAGGGCCTGGCCACCAAGGAACTCGGCGATGCCTTCCCCAGCTGATCCCGCGGTCTCCCTCCGGAACGTCTCGCTGGTGTTCGGCGGCGGGCGCGGGCTCCTGCGCGACCGCGCCACGGTGCAGGCGTTGCGGGACGTCGACGCCGACATCCCCGCCGGAGAGTTCGTGACCATCGTCGGCCCGTCCGGCTGCGGAAAGAGCACCCTCCTGCGGCTGGTCGCGGGGTTCGCCGAGCCCACCGCCGGAGAGGTCTCCGCGGCCGGCACGCCGGTCACCGGGCCCGGCCCGGATCGCGGCATCGTCTTCCAGCAGCCGCGCCTGTTCCCGTGGCTCAGCGTGCGCCGCAACGTCGAGTTCGGCCTGCGCACCACCCGCACGCCCCGAACGCGGCGCGCCGAGCGGGCCGACGAACTCCTGCGGCTCGTCGGCCTCGCCGACGCGGCCTCGCGGCGGCCGTACGAGCTGTCCGGCGGGATGCAGCAACGCGCGGCCATCGCACGGGCGCTGGCGCCCGACCCCGACATCCTCCTGATGGACGAGCCCTTCGCCGCGCTGGACGCCCTCACCAGGGAACGGCTGCAGGAGGAACTGCGCCGCATCTGGCAGCAGACCGGCAAGACCGTCCTGTTCGTCACGCACAGCGTGGACGAGGCCGTTTTCCTCGGCACCCGCGTCATCGTCCTCAGCAAGCGCCCTGGACGGATCGTCCTCGACAAGGCCTCCACGCTGCCCGGCGAGGACGACCCGCACGCGCACCAGGACTTCCTCACTCTGCGCGAAGAGATCGCCGCCGCCGTCCGCGAGGCAGCGGCCTGAAACCCACCACCCTCTCCGCAGGAAGGATCGCCATGCGTCTGCACTGGTTCCTGCCCACGACCGGCGACGGCCACGAGGTCCGGACCGCCATCATGAGCACCGACGCGCACCGCCCGCCGGGGCGGCCGGGCAGCGTGCGCTACCTGACGCAGGTGGCGCGGGCGGCCGAGGACGCCGGGTTCGAGGCGGCCCTCACCCCGGTCGGCGCGGGCTGCCCGGACCCGTGGATCATCTGCGCGGCGGTCGCCCAGCACACCGAACGGCTGAAGATGCTCGTGGCGTTCCGCCCGGGCTTCACCCTGCCGACCCTCCTGGCCCAGCAGGCGCGGGCCTTCCAGGAGATCTCCGGCGGCCGCCTGCTGCTGAACGTCGTCACCGGCGGCGACCCGGTCGAGCAGCGGTCGTACGGGGACTTCCTCGACCACGACGCCCGCTACGCCCGTACCGCCGAGTTCCTCGACGTGCTCCGCCGCACCTGGGCGGGCCGCCGGTACGACTTCCACGGCGAGCACTACGAGATCGAGGACGGCCTGACCGCACCGCTCGACCCGGTCCCGGACGTCTACTTCGGCGGCGCGTCCCCGGCGGCCGAACAGGTCGCGGCCGGCCACGCGGACGTCGCCCTGATGTGGGGCGAACCGCCCGCGGCCGTCGCCGCCCGCGCCGCCCGCCTGCGAGCGCTCGCCGCCGCCGAGGGCCGGCGTCTGCGTCTCGGCATCCGCCTGCACGTCATCGCCCGCGACACCGCCTCGGAGGCATGGGCGGAGGCCGGACGCCTGCTCGCCGGCATGGATCCCGCCCGCATCGAGGCCGCGCAGCGGCGCTTCGCCCGTTTCGACTCGACGGGCCAGCAGCGCATGGCCGCACTGCACGGCGGTTCGGCGAAGGGAGCGGACGCGCGGAGCTTTGAGGTCGCGCCGGGCCTGTGGGCCGGCGTCGGACTGGTGCGCGAGGGCGCCGGGACGGCCCTCGTCGGATCGTACGACGAGGTGGCGGAGCGGATCCGGGAGTATGCCGACCTCGGGATCGAGGAGTTCATCCTCTCCGGCTGGCCCCACCTGGAGGAGGCGTACCGCGTCGGCGAGTACCTCATCCCCCGGCTGGCGCCCCGCCCGGCCGGGCTCGGAGCGGCCTGAGCGACGCGCGGCCCCGCTGACCCGCGGGCCGCTGCGGGTCAGCGGGGCTTGACCTCGCGCAGGCGGCCCGTCTCGACCTCGTACACGAATCCGCGCACCGCGCCGGTGCGCGGGATGAACGGGTCGGCCTTGATCCTGCCGATGGACTGCTGGACGTCCTGGTCCAGGTCAGTGAAAGCCTCGGCCGACCAGTCCGGCTTCAGGCCCACCTCGTCCTGGATGGTGGCCTTGAAGCCGTCGTCGGTGAAGGTGAGCATGCCGCAGTCGGTGTGATGGATCAGGACGATCTCCCGGGTGCCGAGCAGCCGCTGGCTGATGGCCAGGCTGCGGCGCACGTCCGCGGTGACCACCCCGCCGGCGTTCCGGATGACGTGCGCGTCCCCCTCCGACAGGCCGAGCAGCCCGTAGGGGTTGAGGCGAGCGTCCATGCACGCGACCACCGCCACCCCCTTCGCGGGCGGCAGAGGCAGCTCCCCCTTGCCGAAACCCGCCGCGTAACGCTCGGCGTTGACGAGCAATTCGTCCGTCGTGCTCATGAGTCCTCCACGGGTTGCCTCCGGCTAGAACAGGACCCTATACCAACTAAACAAGTAGGAATAGTTTCCAACTGGCCATGGGCGCGTCACCCCGCCGTTCGTCTAGAAACTCTCAGTGAGTTCGCCGGTGCTGGTGAGGGGGTCGGGGCATCCGCCCCGGCCGACGGCGCGCATGCCGCCGTCGCGGGCGGCCGGGACGCAGGCGGTGGTCCGAGGGATGCGGGACGGGGTGTGGAGGGAGGCGGCGAGGGAGCCGACCAGGGTGGTCAGGCGTTCGAGCCCGGCGTCGAGCGACGGGGCTGCGAGGCACTCGACGAGGGCGGTGCCGACGATGACGCCGTCGGCGGAGGTCGCGACTCCGGCGGCGTGGGCCGGGGTGGAGATGCCGAAGCCCACGCAGACAGAGGTGGTCGTGACCCGGCGCACCCGGTCGACGAGGCTCTTCGCCTGAGCGACGTCCACCTCGCCGGAACCGGTGAGACCGAGACGGCCCGCCGCGTAGACGAAGCCGGTGCAGGCCGAGGCGATACGGGAGATCCGCTCGTCAGACGCGTCCGGGGGGACGACCAGGATCCGGGCGAGCCCGTGCGCGTCGGTGCTCGCCGTCCATTCCGGCGCCTTGCCGTCGGGCAGATCCGGGACGATCGCCCCGCAGCCTCCCGCGATGGCGAGGTCGCGCGCGAACCGCTCGGCCCCGTACCGCTCCACGGGCGCCCAGTACGTCATGCAGACCACAGGCACCCCCGCCGAGGCGAGGGCCGTCACGGCGGTGAACAGGTCGGCGATCCGGGTCCCGCCCCGCAGCGCGCTCTCGGTGGCCCGCCTGATCACGGGACCGTCCATGACCGGGTCATCGTGGGGAAGGCCGATCTCGACGATGTCGACACCGGCCTCGACCATGGCGAACATGGCCTCGATCGAGGCCGGCACGCTGGGATGGCCGATCGGCAGGTAGCCGACCAACGCCGGCCGGCCCCGCTCCCGCTTCGCGGCGAGAACGCTCTCCAGCCACGCGCGACCGCCCTGCTCGCTCATCCGCAACCCCTCCGGCACCAGGCTCGCGCCCACCAGTAGTCGATCTTGGACATACTGTGGCCGTCCGAACCGCTTCCGGGAAGGGGTTTCGCATTAACAATTGTTGCGTCCGATGAACTTCCCCCTCCACCCCGTGGCCGCCAGGGCTGGCCCCGGGGCCTAGACCTCCAGCCGCATCCAATGATCGATGAGCCGTCGTCGTTGGTAGCGGCAGCTGCGACCTAGGGTCTGTCGTCACACCGAGGGCTGCACGACCATGACCCCGGAGTCGACCACAAGCGGATCGAGCAGAGTACGCGTGGAGAGTCCAAGAGAGCGGCGGGCTTGGCCCCTACCGCGGGGATCGCAGGCGCCGGCTTGAGCTGAGGGCGGGGACCCCCGCCGCTGCGACGGGACGAGGCGGTGACGGCCGATCTCTCGCCGCTCGACCGTGGACGCGTCCAGTGCATCAATGCCGTCCATGCCGTCTCCTACTGCCCTTTAGTGCAGGTGTTCGCGGCAGGCGAGTTCACGCTGTGGCTGCCGTCGGTCGCGGCGTTCGCCCCCGCAGCGGCGCCGGGGCGCCGTTCCCTGGCCACTACGCGCAAAGCAGCCTCCAGGAGCGGCATGATCCGCTCATCGTTGCCGGCTTCGACATCAACGATGAACCGAAGCGCCTCAGGTCGATCCCACCGATGCAGCGGCCGCGAAGCTCTTCGGAGAGGCCGTTCAACTCATACAGCGCACGGCCGTGGAAGCCTCGAGAGCGATACATCATTTCCCAGCCCGGTGAGGTGTAGCGAACAAGGACGACTTCCCGGCTCTGCAGCGCGTCCTGCACCACATCTTCGCATTCAAGACGGGCGTAGGGTGGCAGCAATCTCTCTCCGCCCATACCTATGAGTACCGTGCACGCATTTTCATCGCCAGGTCAAAGTCCCGCCGATAGCTCCACTCCTCTTTTGGAGCAAAGCTCAGCACCGCCCCAAAGAACTTCACCGCGCCCGCCGCCAAGCCGCAGACAACACTCTTCTCCGAGGCCACTACCCGTCGCCGATCAAGTCCATTCTCGAATGTCACCAGGACTCTCGCACCGGAGACCCTCTTAAGATTAAGCATGAACCTGCGCTCAGGGAAATTGAACACTTCTTCCCTGCCCGCCGCGAAGTTCTCAAGGTAGGTCAGAAGAAGAGACCACAATGCATCGATGGTGTCGACCTCATCGCGCCCGAGAATTGGAACCTCATTAACACGAAGTTCGATAGCCCCCTGCACGCGATCATCCCGAGAGAAGGAAAGTCCACAGCCCTCGACCGGCACAATCTTCTCCCCGACGACCACAAAGGTCCTCGCTTCCGATGTCATCGACGACCGCATCCTCTCACTCCCGCAATACTCTAGGGGAGCGGATAGAATTGCCCGACCGCGCCATCCCCAAAGCCCAGAGCATATTGACGCCCCTGATATTCGCCATAGATCTTGCCCCACTTACCCTGCGCATATTCCTGGCCGCTCAGTTGACGTTGATTCTGCCTCATTACAGCGGAAATAGCATTTTGTACATCATCCACGGTCATTTTTCTATCGAACAGAGTATTTCCGCCCGGATCTCCGCGAAGGTAGTTGGGATGATGACCCTCGAGGATATGGGCCATGTCCCGCCTCCTTAGCAGGAAGCTGTTATCTCCAAACTGGAAACGTTGGCTCTGCCAACCTTTGAGGGCGCCGCCGACCCCACAGCCCGCATTGTGGACCAGAACTGATGCGTTTCCGGTCTCCACATGGTACGTGTGCAGGTTGGCGACGGTGAGGTTGTGGACGCGTTGGTGGTGGGCGGTCCAGTGTTTGGTGGCGGTTACCTGGACGTAGGTGCCGGCGCTGGTGCGGAGCCACATGCCCGGTTCGAGGTCGGCGGCCTTGACCCACTTGTTGAGGCTTCCGGCGACCCAGAAGGGGTGGGCGTCGGTGGCGATGACGACGCCGGTCTTGAGGCGGAGAGGGCTGGCGGGTTTCTTGAGTTCCTCGCCTGCCGGCCAGACGGGGCGGAGGTCGGTGGCTTCGACAGTGATCTGGACGAGGTTCTTGGTGCCCTTGCTCGTGATCGTCGCCAGGACCGGCTCGGCTTCGGTCTTCCCCGTCTGCGGGTCGGTGGCCAGAACCTCGTCCCCAACTCTGACGTCTTCGATATTCCGGTAGCGACCGTCAGCAAGCAGAACCCGAGTTCCTGGTTTGAAGCTGCTGTGGCACTTTTCGGCAGCCTTTTCTACGCCTTTACCGATCGGTTTTGCAGCCTCACCGGTCTTTTTGCCGCGCCGGAATATCTTGGCCCCTCGCTTGAGGGGTTTGGCAAACTTTCCCACGTAGGGGACGAAACCGACGGCGAACCAGCCACACGATCCTCCGCTTTTTCCTGTGACGCACTTCTTCGCGTCGTTGTAGCCACTGAGATCCTCGGCCACGTCCTTGCCCAGCCCGAGCATGAATTTGAGGGATTCTCGCAGGCTCGGTCCGGGAATGTATCGGGGTTCGGGCGCGGCAAGGCCTTCCAGTCTCTGCTGCTGGCCGCCCGGTCCACACATACTCGTCTTGTACGCGTTAATCGGGTCACATCCGTACAGACGGAGGACGACGGGAAGTGCGCGGAAGTTGTTGTGGGCTTGCCCTGTCGGTGCGTAGTCCCCGCTGGAGTTGGAGCCTCCCCCACTTCCTCCGCCGCCATAGCCTGCGCCGCCGCCTGTGCCGCTTCCGCCGGAAGGGGGGAAGTAGTCCTCCGAGGAATTGGGGTCGCTCATCAGGCCGCTGGGGTCGGCGCTAGTGACGGGGTTGTTGTTGGCGTAGCTGTAGCCGTTCAGTTGCTGGGGCTCGGCCGGATCCATGAGGGGGTCGACTGAGATGAACCGGCCTGTTGCCGGGTCGTACTCGCGGGCGCCCAGATGAGTGAGGCCAGTGTTGTCGTTGGTGCCGCCAACAAAACCCTTGTCCATGGCAGTGGGCCAGATGCCGGTGGAGCCGCCGCGGTCGTCTCCGAAGGGCGTGTAGCGGCGCTGGCTGAGGTTTGCCGGGTTGGCGGCGGGGACGGCGAGCTGGGCGGTGTTCTGATGGTCGGCCGCCAAGAGAGTGGTGCCGGCGGCGGTGCGCATGGCGACCGTCTGGCCGCCGTGGGAGTAGTAGCGCGTGGCGGTGACATTACCGCCGCTGAGGCGGAGTTCCATGCCCGGCAGATACAAGACGGTGCCCGACTTGTCGCGGCGGACGAGCCGGTTGCCGTCGGCGTCGTAGACGAAGGTGGTGTTGCCCTGGGCAGTGTCGGTGACCTTGGAGATTTCGTTCTGGTGGTCCCAGGAGAACTGGAGAGTGTTCGTGCCGTCGGTGCGTTGGGTGGTGTTACCGCCTGCGTCGTAGGTATAGGTGAGGTTCTTTTGCTGTGTGCCGCCAGGCCCGTCGATTCGCTCGGAGTAACCAGCGAGTTGGTGTCCCTTGTAAGTGGGGTCTACGCCGGTGTCCCCTGCGTAGCGGTAGTCATGGTCTCCTTGCCAGGTACCGCCGGCGGTTCCGGCTCCCCAACTCTCCTCCTTGGTGCGATTCCCGTCCGGGTTGTAGCTGTACTTCTTTCGGTACGGAGCGGGACCTGCGACTTCGGCGGTGGAGGGGGTAGCGGCGCAGGTGGTGGTGTTCTGCGTCCAGGCATCGGTGAGGCGCCGCTGGAAGTCGTAGCGGAAGCACTGGGTGTCGGTGGTGACGCCGCCGGTGGAGGCGTGCCCGGTGATATCGGTGATCTGCCGGACGTTGCCAGCGTCGTCGTAGGTGTAGGTGGCGTCGCGGGCGTAGCCGTCGATGCCCTCTCGGCTGACGGTGGAGTGGGTCAGGCGGCGGGTGGCGAGGTCGTAGTCGTAGCCGACGTTGACGTCCTTGCCACCGGCTGACAGCACGTAGCCGCGGAGTTGGCCGATGTTGGTGTAGCTGGTGCCGGTGACGTATTGAGAATTCCCGGTCAGGGTGAGCGGCCGCTTCAGGTTCTCGGCGTCGTAGGTGTAGGTGAGAACCTCGGCCGGCAGGTCGCCGGCGGCGGGCTGGCTGGTGGACTGTACGGTCCCGTCCGGGTTGTAGGTGGTGTTGAACTGGTAGCTGTTGTCCAGTCCAGTTCCCTCGGCCCCGGTAGGAACGGTGATCGTTGTGCGCTTGGGCCGGTTGAGGTTGTCGTAATCGTCATTGCGGATCTTGTACTCGTAGGTCTGGCCGTCGGCGCCGGCGGCTTTGCGTGAGGCGAAGGTGAGCTGGCCTGGGCGTACGGTGTCATAACCCCACAGGGCGATCAGGGCGCCCTTGTCGCCGTCGCTGTTGGCGGCGTAGGTGCGAAGTCTGCGCCCGAGTTCGTCGTACTCGTGGAACACCTTGCCCGCGGAGCCACGGGAGTCGGTGGTGGAGACGACCTGGTCCAGGTCGTCGTAGGCGGTCGTGGTGGTGCCGCGATCGGGGTCGATGGCGGTCGTCTGGCGGCCGCGGACGTCGTAGCGGTACTCCCAGGTCTTGCCGCCCGGCCCAAGGATCTTGGTGATCCGATCGGCGGGGTCGTACTGATAGGTGGTGGTGACGTAGTCGGTGCCGGTCGGCGAGGCGGCGTTGTGCTGCCGCAGCTCGATGGTGCGGCCGAGCGCGTCGGTGTAGGCGGTGGTCGGCGTTCCCCCGTCAGGCGGGGTCTGCTTGACCCAGTCCCCGACCGTGTCGCTGCCATAGCTGTAGCCGGTGGCATACACCTCGGGGTTGTCGCCCGCGCCGCCCAAGAGCGCCTCGCGGGTCTTGCGACCAGCGCCGTCATAGCTGTACCGGGTCTGGCTGTGGACCAGTCCCTGCATCTCAGGGCCGAACAGGCTCGGGGTGGGGCCAGCCTGGTCGTTGTAGTAGCCGTTGTAGGTGTAGGCGACCAAACCGCGGCCGTCGTAGAGCGTGTCGGTGATGACCCGGCCGCCGTTCTGTCCCGGCGCCTGAGTCTGGCGGCCCCTCAGGAACCCGTCGTAGATCTCATAGGTCGGGCGGCTGAGGGTGCCGGTGTTAGTGACGGTGCGGGTACCGACGACGACGGGCGCGTTCTCGGCGACCTGGTAGGTGAACTCCGCGCTGGCGGTCTCGCCGCCGGTTCGGTTGCGGTCAGGCTCCCACACCTTGATGGTGCGGCCGAGCGCGTCGTAGTAGACGTCGGTTTTGGCGCCCGCTTCGTCAAGTTCGACGATCGGCAAGCCCCACGCCGGGTCCAGCGTCGTGGTGGTGGACAGCTTCAGGCTGCTGCCGTCGTCCTTTGTTACGGCCGGAAGCGTGGCGGTGACCTTGGTCGTCAGTCCCGGCGCCGTGCCCGCGGGGGTCTGGGTGAAGCTGGTGGTACTGACGCGCCCTTGGACGTCCGACGTCGTCGTGGGCCTGCCGTACCCGTCGAAGCCCGTGACGGCCGACAGCTTCTGGTAGGTCGGGCTGGAGCCGTCGGCGGCGGCGTGAGACACCAGCCGCTCGGTGTAGGTGACCCGCCCCTTGCTGATGGACTTGAAGGTGCTCTTGGGCGTCGACGAGGTGCCGTCGTAGTAGGTGCGGGTGTCCGACAGCACATGGACCCGGCGGTCCAATCCACTCCAGAGACAACTGCCCTGAGTGACCTCCTTCTCCGCAATGTTGCTGCGCAGCCAGGCGGTGGTGTTGTCGGCGTAGGTGTAGCGAGTGCAGCGGTCGTCGCTGCTCACCGCTAGGTCCCCGTTGTCGGACGTCCAGTTGACCCGCCCGGTGTCGTGGTCGTAGTCGGTGCGGACCTCGGTCTTGCGCCACTGGCCGGGCCCTAGCGGGGTGAACGTCCGGGCGTATTCGACGCCCACAATGTTGGCGGTGACGGTACCCCAGGACCTGGTCTTGGAGGCGGTCTGATAGCGGACCGGCAGATTCTGCGTCCACTCCAAGGTCTGGCCGCCGGGTTTGTCCAGCTGTACCGAGCGCAGTTCCTGGCCGGCGAAGGAGTCGTAGTCGGTCACCGTGCCGCCGTCGCCGTTGTCGACGGTTACCGTACGCTTCTGGTCCGGGTCGGTTGCCGAATTCCGGTCGCCGTGCATACCGCGCAGGAAATAATGGTCGGTCTGAGCGACCATGCCGTCGGCGAGGTCGGAACCGGTCAACACGCTGACCTTGCCGTAGCCGCGCCACTGGCTCCAGGTCTTGTATTTCTCCTTGGTCAAGCCGTCGTCATCATCGAAATGCCAGGCGCCGCCCCCGGCGTCGTCGTACACGTACTTGGTCACCATGTCTGCGCTGCGACCGGTACGGTCACGAGCGATCACGTGGGTGACGACATACTTGTGGAACCAGTCCAGTGTCGGCTTGATGTCGCCGTCATGTGCCCAGTAGACAGGGAAGCATCGTTTGGTGTTGGTTTCTGGGTCCGGCAAATTGGCGGTAGTGCATTGTGCCGTGCTGTAGGCGACGGAGATCTCGCCACCGGATTCGTCGGCGACGTAGTCCAGTCGATAGCGCATGAGACCGCCGGTGTCACCGGCCCGGACGCGGTTGTAGCGCTCCTCGTAGTCGAAGGTCACCTTCGGCAGAGTGATCGCCGTACTGGCGGCGTGGCCGGTGTGCTGGATGGACGTGGCCAGCAGTGCCCGCGCGTAGTCGGCGGTGCCCCACTTGTGCGTCAGCGTCCAGGAGTCGACGTCCCGCCAGGTCCCGTCGCTCTTGATCACCTGGGTCTTCACCGACTCCAGGCGCTTGCGCGTCCAGAAGGACGGCGAGACGGTGCCCTTGAAGTCCTTGCACTCGGTCCCGGACTCGCAGTTGAGATCGTAGGGCGTGTCCGGCCACAGGTTCGGATTGGTCTCGATCTTGGACGGGTCACAGTTGGCGTCGGTGTCCAGGCAGCGTTCCTTGCTGTTGAACATCACTCGGGCAGGCGCCTTTGCCCACAGATTGTCCGAGCGCAACCCGTACTCGATGCGGTTCAGTACACCGCTGCGAACATAAGGGGTCTCGTCTTCGGGCTTGAGGTTGCGGCCGTAGTAGTTGGTCTCCTTGTCGTAGTAATAGGTGACCGCGTTGCCCTCGGGGTCGACAACATAGTCCAGGTTCCACCGCCATGCCTGCTGGCACCAGGAGTCCTTGAACGTATCCTTATGACAAGGATCGGTCGCGTCGTTGCCGAACACCGGCATGGTCCAGGTCGAATTGGTCACCGGGTTGTTCGTCGACCATTCGTCTAGACGATGCTTGCCGAAGAAGTAGACAGTGCCGTCGGTGGTGGTGACCTTCCAGTACTCGTTGTTGTCGTCCCCGTTGCCGGTTTTGGCGTCGTCGCCCGTCAGCTTCTCGATGCGAGTGCCGTCATCGTTCTTCAAACGCCATTTGCCGTCACCGTCTGGGATGAGTTCACCGCCACGCCCGTTCAGCTGCATCGTGGCGTTGTCATAGCCCCAGCACTGGTCACCGGGCGAGGTGCCCGCCTCGTCCTTCGGCGCTCCATCGTCTTCGCATGCCTTGTAGCGGCGCTCGATGAATCCCGGCCACAGATCGAAGCCATTGCCCACCCAGGACGATTGGGCATTGGTATTCGAGGTCAGACCATCGATGCTGCCTGAGGAGTAACTGAGCCCCACTTCCGGAGTCAAGCCACCGGGTACTGGAGGCACCCTCATGGGGTAGGACCAGTTGAACTCCCCGCTGTTCAGGTTCACGTTCCAGGTCGACGACGGCGACAGCTTGGTGGCCTTGAAATCGCCCTGCTCACCGGCGGTTCCCGCGGCGGTGGCCAGGACCGTCGGCCCCGCCGTGGCCGTCGGCTGCTGCGGTGACGCCTGCCGGGCGGCCGGTTCCGACGCGGCCCGTACCTGCGCGATCAGCGTTTTGTTCTTGCTGTCGTGGGTCGTCGCCACCGGAGTAGGCCTCCGGCAATCGGCCCGCTCCGGCGTGGTCAGGACGCACGCCGGATACTGCACCAGACGAAGCCGGTCGGCGTAAGCGCCACCGAACGCCGACGCGAACGACGCGTAGTTCAGCCCGACCCCGACCTGTCCCGGTGCCGTCGTGTCAGTGCGGGCAACCGAGATCATGACGCCTTGGACGCCGGCGCGTTGACTTACATTGCGGTCGACGACCTGGACCCGGACCTGCTCGGCCGCCGGTAGACCTCGTGACCCCGGACGCGAACCGAGGTGCGTCGCATCGTTCGGAGCGGTTACCCAGACGGGGAGATCACCGGCGCGGGCCCAGCGTCCCTTGGCGGGGACCTTGCTGGTCGCCGTGCCGGCCTTCGGCCAGCTCGGCGCCGGGGCCGCCTTGGTGGTCAGGTGCTTGTTCCCGGCCTTGCGCGGCCGCGCCTTCAGCGCCCGGCCCTTGACCGGCTTGGCGTCCTTGAACTGACGACTCGGCACCGGTTCGGCCCGTGCGGGCAGCGGCGACGCCAGTCCGATCGCCAGCACGGCGGCCATGCCCAGCGCGATCTTCGACCGCGCCCGGCCGTGGCCTCCCAGCAGCATCCGGGTACCGCGCTTGCTCACAACGCCCTCCAGGCGACGCTGCCCTCATCCCCGAGGGCCGACGAAGTGGTCAGCAGGAAATGGGTGTCGGCCATTCGACCGGGCAGGCCACAGTGGGTGTTCCTCGCCCGGCCACCGCCGTCAGTCGTAGGACTCGGGCAGAGGCGGGTTTCCGTAAGGAGTGTCGATCTGCTGAAGGTTGGCCAACGGCAACACCTCATTTGGGGTGAGGGCGCCCTTGACCAGCCATACATCGCGGATCAGCCCGGCGAAGTACTCGCGAGTGGGGTCGTTGTCGCCGGTCTTGCCATCGGCGAAGCGGCGGCCGATCTGCACGGGACCCGGTGCGTTGAACCCGATGACGCCGGTCCTCGCCGATTCGGCACTGGTGTTGCCGTTGACGTAGAGGGTCATCGTGTCGGTCTCCGCGTCGTAGACCAGCGCGAGATGGTCAGGGCCGGAGTCGGTGCAGATGTTGCAGGACTGCGACTGGTAGGCGGTGACCCGGGTGGTTCCGAGAGCGTCGGAGACGGAGGCCTCGATCTCCCAGCGGCCGACCCATTCGTCAGCGGGGTCGTCCCGGTCGGGGTCCCAGTTCGGATTCTTGGCCGCCTTCGGATTGAAGCGCACGGTGAAGGCGTTCTGGGTGATCCCAGCCAAGGAGAAGACCGTCATCGGAACGGTCGGTTTCACAGCGTCCACCCAGCCGGCGATCGAGAAGCTTCCGTCGGTGCGGACTACGGGCAGTGCCGTCCTGGCCCATTGGCCGCCGCCGGAGGTGTTGGCACCGTGGAGCACCAGACAGCCGCCGTCGAGTTGGTCGCAGGTCCCCCCGTCGGTCTTGATCTCCGCACCGCCGTACAGGGTGAGATCGTGGCCGGCGCCGGAGTCGTCCGGGACCACGCCGTTGGCCGGAGCGGTCGAGAGTCTCCAGCGGGCCTGGACAGTGGAGCGGTACCACCCGGCGACATCCTGGGCGGTGACGGCCCGGTCGAACACCCGAACGTCATCGATCTCGCCCCGGAAGAAATCGGTTTTGACCCCGTTGTACTTGGCGCGACCGACCGCGAAGGCGCCGCGATTCACGCCGGCCCACTGGCCCCCGTCGTAGGACGTGGTCTGTTCGAGCCTGCCGTCCACGTACAGGCTGATCGTCTTGGCCGCCGCGTCGTAGACGCCGACCAGGTGGGTCCACTGCCCGACTACCGGGGCCTGCGCCGACAGGGCTCGGACGCCGGCCGCATCGGTCTTGTCTCCGAGCACCCCGGAGAATGCCCACCGATCGTCGACGGGCGAGTACTGAAGGTACATCGAGCTTGCGACGTCGGCGTCCTGGGAGGCGATGGTGGAGACACCGCCCTTGGCCGCCAGCTTCGCCCACGCCGAGATCGCATAGTTCTTCGTCGGGTCCAGCACGGGCAGCCTGGTCTCGGCGTAGCCCGTGGTCGCCGGGTCGGCGTCGGCGTTCAGCTTCAGCGACGACGACCCGACCCTCGCCGGAGTACCCAGCGCGTAGTCGGTTCCGACCATGCGGGCCTCGTTGACCGAGAGGAGGCGCCACTGCTCCCACTGCGAACCGGTGCAGGTCTGCTGAAGGACATGCGCGCGGTTGTCCATCGATTCGCCATCGATGGTCAGGCATTTATTGCTATGTGCGGGTTTCAGCTGGAAGACGCCGTCCGCCTGCTCGACGCGCTGGATCCGCTGGCTCGGCACCTCCGCGCAGTCGGACTGGATGCTGTGGGCGCCGTCGGCGGTGGACGCGGGTGTCCCATCGATGTCGAGGCATTTGTCGCTCTTCTTGCTGACAAAGGTGTAGGTGTTGGTGCCGACCTCGTTGAGCTTCCAGCGTTCCCAGTCGACGCCGTCGCAGTCCCACTGCATGATGTGCGCGCCGGGCGTCGTCTGGCCGCCTTCGACGTTCAGGCATTTGCCGGTCTTGACGTTGACGGCGGTGAAGGTGTTGTTCGCCGCGATCTCTTCTCGGAGCCTGACCGTCCCGGCGGGGTCGTCGAGTTTCCAGTGCGCCTCTTCGCTGGCGACGCGGCGGACACGGAAGCCGTAGTCGGGAGCGGTGCCGGAGCGGCCGGCCCGGTCGACGGCGTGCACGTTCAGCTTCCAGTCGCCGCGAACATCCGGTGTCTTGGTGAACGTGCAGGCCGTCGTGGTGCAGCCGGGCGTCTGCCCGAGCACGAGCCAGGTGATCGGTTCGGCCGGGCGGCCGGGAGGCGTGAACTGGTAGCCGAACTTGACGATCGGTTCACTGCCGGGCGCCGCGGTGACCGTGAAGTCGCCGGGCTGCCCCACCCCGTCATGCTCGATGGCGTTGGCGGGGTACTTGGCGGAGGTGACGGTCGGCGGCGGTGGAGCGGCGTCGTCGTAGACGAACCAGCACTTGTGCCCCAGGCCACCGGCACTGGCCGGGGCGTCGGCCCAAGGGCCCGCGCCGAGCCAGTTGTGCCAGTCGTCGTTCTCCAGCCCGTCCTTGAAATCGTGCCCGCGGACGGTCCAGGCGAGCGGGACGTTCTTGGGGATGCCGCGAGACGACGCCAAGGCGCTCATTGCCTTGGTGAACACCTGTCCGGAGTTGCCGCCACCGGAGTAGACGGGCGTCGAGTCCGGGGCTGGTTCCGCCCCGATCCTCCAGGAGAAGCCGGCCCCGTTCGCGTCACCCCAGCCGATCATGAACTCGCCCTGAACGCGGTCACTGCCCTGCGGGTCGGTGATCTTGGCGGCCATGGTGGGCCAGACCCGCAGCCGGGGCATGGACGCGTCGTTCAGCCCGCACGGGTAAGTGCCGCCTTCTCCCTCCAGATGAACGCCGGACGGAGTCTTGGGCGGGAGGTTGTACAGGACGCGGAGGACGGCGTCGTTGTTGAATCGCTTCCAGCCAGTGGTGCTTCCCTCGTTGGTCGCCTTCAGGCCGAGCCAGAGAGTGCCGCTGCCTTTGGCCGTGTTGTCGACCTCGGTCTTGAGGGTCTCGCTGGACAGCACCACCGTGTTGTTCGCGCAGCCGACGCCCTCGTTGCCATAGTTGAAGCTTTTCTCCACCAGCTTGCGCTGCCAGAATCCGGAGGCTGCCTGCGTCCCCCAACTCGTCGAGCCGCCGACCCCCTTGGTCTTCCAGACCTGTGCCGCGGCCGCAGTGCAGTTGTAGGCGCCGGTCTGGTACGGCTTGAACTCCGCCCACAGAACGTTGGTCCGCATCACGGCCGAGGGAAGGACGAACTTGTAGAACAGCCGCTTGGTGATGGTGCCGCCGCACTGTCCCCCCATGTAGGGGTCGGAGTCCGAGCAGTAACCCATCCCCTCGTCTTCCCAGGAAGAGTCGGTGTACTTGGTCGACACCATGACCGCGGCCGACTCCCCCGGTCCCTGCCAGTCCGGGTCGATGTACAGCGGAAACGTCGTACCCGCCCCGGTCAGCAGACCCGGATCGGGAACCAGGGTCAGGTTTCCCCCTCCCACTGACGACTTGATGCGGCCCCGCTTCACACCGTCAGCCGGGGTCTCGGCGGCCATGGCCCTCTCGGCGAGAGTCGTCTTCCGGACGCCGCCGGCGGCCTTCCCGGAGGAGTCCCACATCATCGGCTCGGCGGCTCTGAAGACCGTCCCCCCGGCGGCCTCGTCCACCACCCGCATACCACCGGCCTTGTCGGCCTCCACCTTCATCCGGTCGGATTTCAAGCCCATGCGGACCGTGGCCAGCCTCGGGTCCTGTGCAGCGGTCGGGGTCTTGACGACCAGAACGTGGCTGAATCCACTGGGCTTGGCCCGCACCACCAAATCCACGTCCGGGAGGACGTTCTGGTACGTCGCCGATTCGCCATCGACGACCGGCGCCGGCAGTCTGCCATGCGGCCAGGTCAGGGACATGGTGCGCCCGGCCCGGCTCATCGTCGCGAACGGCCCGTCACCCCCGGCGGAGAACGCCAGACCGACGGTCGTCGCACCTGGTGCGAGCATGCCATCGGCGCGCAGCCGCAGCTTGGTGTCGATCCGCACCCACTTGCCATCACGCAAGGTGCGGACCGGCCGGGCGCTCACCGTGGCCTCCAGGCGGCCGTCCGGAAGCGCACGCACCTCGCGTTGCGGACCGGTCATCGAGGTGACGGTGACGGGCCGCTTCGACTTCAGCGCGGCCGCCACCGCTTCAGGCTGAGAGGGTGCCGCCTTGGGCGCCTCATCTGAATGGGCTGCGGTCATGGACGCGCCCCAGGGAATATTTACCAGCGACAACGGCAGTACCAGGGCGAACGCCGTAGCCGCACTGGTCGCGGAGAACGGCCGACTCCTCACGCGATGCGAGCTGGACTTCTGTGGCAGAAAACGACCCCAAAAGCTCACGGAGACCTCCGCGCACATAAAGTCCCAATAAAGTCGCTTTAACGTAACGTGACCGATCACGCTTCGGAAGAAGCGGAACGATCAAGGTATTGTGATCTACGTCACGACCGA
This sequence comes from Actinomadura verrucosospora, assembly GCF_039540335.1. Lineage (NCBI taxonomy): Bacteria > Bacillati > Actinomycetota > Actinomycetes > Streptosporangiales > Thermomonosporaceae > Actinomadura > Actinomadura verrucosospora. Next base: position 177,313 of record NZ_BAABEV010000009.1, read on the forward strand.
TTCGGTAACCCGACCCCACCACCTGCGCGTCCCCGCCAAGGCGACTTACGCTGACGCTTGCGGGCCACTACCGAGAGTGATGGTTGATTCTGCTTGGAACGGTGGAGCACTACAGCCTTATGGCGCCGTTCCGAGACAAGGAGATCGGCACGACTTGGCGGTGAGAAAGGAATCCGATCGGGTTCGATATGGCATTCTCTGACGCCGGATTCGGGGGCCTGGCCTCAGTTTGAGCCTAGGGGGATGCCTTGGGTTTTTGCTGCGTTCAGCCAGGTGGGGAACTCGGAGAGGATGCGCTGGTAGAGCTCTGTGTCGGTGATGGTGGCTATGTCGTCCACCGCGAAGAAGCCGGCGTTGTCGACGAGGCGGCCGTCGAGGGTGTCCAGCTTTTCCAGAATTCCGTACCTGCCGTGGCCGAGGCCGATGAACTGCCAGAAGACAGGCCGGTCCGACGCCTCGCGCAGGAGGCGGGCGATCTGGGCGCTCTTGGCCACGCCGCCGTCGGAGAAGAACAGCACCAGGACCGGTTCGCCCGGACGGGTCTCGTAGTACGCGAGGATGTCCTCGATCACCTGGGGCTCGTTGTTGCGGCCGCCGAGGCTGACCCGGCTCCCGTCGGCGGCGACGGCCTCGTGCAGGCGCACGTTGTCCCGCGTCCACGCGCCGATCTCGGCGACCCGCAGCGGGGGAAGCCGGGCGAACTCCGTCGCGAAGATCCACGCGTCCAGGGCGCCGTCGTCGTCCACCTGCAGGGCGATCGCCGCCATCCGCTCGACGATCTCGGCGACCACGCCCTCCTTGAAGAGCCTGCGCATGGAACCGGAGGCGTCCAGCGCGACGGCGACGCGGGCCCGCAGCCCGCCGATGCCCTTCTTCTCCAGCGAGACGCGGACGGTCTCCTTGCGCAGCGAGATCCGTTCCGGCAGGTCGGCCTCGACCGGCGGTTCGCCGGTCACGTCCACGCCGAGGTCGGTGGCGAAGCCGGCGAGGCCGCTCGCCCATCCCTGCCCGACCGCCCTGAGCTTCCACGCGCCCGCGCGCCGGTACACCTCGACGACGACCGCCACCGTCTCCCCCTCCGACATCGCCGGAGCCTCGAACCGGGGGCCTCCGTGCACACCGGCGCGCAGGGTGACGCCGTCGAACGTCCCCGGGCCGTCCACGCTGGCGACGAGCGCGATGGTCGAGACGTCATCGGGGACCGCGTCCGGGTCGATGACGATCTCGGCGCCCTCCAACCGGACCCCGTCCTGAGCGGGATGGTTGAAGAAGACCAGGTCGTCGTCCGACCGGACCCGCCGGTCATCGCCCAAGAGCACCGCCGAAACGTCGATCGGCGTTCCGGCGGCGGACACGGCGACCCTGACACGGCCGCCGTCCAGCGCGGCGTTCTCCCCCTTGCGCAGCATCGCCCGCTCCCTCCCCCGCCCTACGCCCGGAACCCTCATAACGTCCGACGCCGGCCACTGAAGCGGGGTTGGCAACCGGTCCCCGAGTCCCGGGGAAGCACCGGCTGTGCGCGCGGCCCGGTCCGCCGGCTCAGGCGTGCAGGAGGTCGGCGGCGGCGGTGTAGCCGTTCGGGTCGATCACGGTGCCCTGCTGCTCGGCCAGGGAGGTAACGGCGGGATCCCAGCGGAGGCGGGTGCGGCCCTCGCCGCCGGTGATGACGACCATCTCCCCCGTTTCGGGGGCGATGCTCTCGAAGCGCCGCCAGGCTCCGACCGGGATCGAGAGGGTGTCGTAGGGGCCGAGCTCCGTGGAGACCGGGTTCTCCCGGTTCAGGGTGATCCGCCAGCGGCCGCCGGTGACGATCAGCACCTGGGACTCGTCCACCGCGTGGGTCGACATGCCGCGTCCGGGGGCCGCGCGCAGGCGGGCGAGGCTGAAGCCGTGGGGGTCGGCGAGGCGCGGATGCTGGTCGCGGTCCTCGGTGATCCCGTAGCCGACGACGGCGGCCAGTTCGGCGCCGCCGGTCTCCAGGGCGGAGTCGAGGAACGGGGCCGTCGACCAGCGCAGGTCGGACGGGCGGGCCAGGCGCGTGCGCATCTCCTCGACGCCGATCCTGCGGAGCGTGGCGAGCTGGGCGTCGGTCAAGGGGCGCTTCAGCTCCACCCCTTGCGGGTACTCGCCCGGTTCGGTCTCGATGAGCCGGTTGTCCGAGGTGAGGTGCAGGCCGTACTCGGCGGCCTTCTCCAGGACGGACGGCGCCCAGATCAGGCCGCCGGAGCGGTCGCGTCCGAGGGCGGTGAACAGGAACGCGTCGTCGGTGCCGACGCTGGTGAAGCCTCGGAACACCCAGGTCGGGATCGAGATGACGTCGCCGGGACGGACGGTCACCTCGCCGTCGTCGCCGTGGACGCCCCAGCGGAACCGCCATTCGCCCGCCATGCAGACGAAGACCTCGGCGGTGAAGTGGAGGTGCAGGTTGTTGGTGACGCCGGCCGGCATCGCCGCCGCGCCCAGGTTGAAGCCGTGCGGCGCGGTGACCGGGACGGCCTGCTCGGCGTTCTCGGAGACGCCCGGCCCGACCATCGGATAGTTGATCTTGCCTTCGGAGCCGGGGATCTTCGTGTCGATGAAGGCGGCGGTGTCGACGGTGAGGTCCTTGCGCAGGATCGTCCGGGAGGCGAGTTCGGCGGCGGACACCTCGGGGGGCATGGTCTTGATCCTTTCATGCAAACGTATGCGTAGAACTTTACGATTGCAGCGAGGAAGTACGTTGTCAACAGCGTGCTAACGTATGCACAGCTTTTACAGAGAGGCGGAGCACATGCGCGACAACCGGCTCAAGGAGCTCTTCGGCGCGGGCGAGACCGTGGTCAACGCGTGGGTGTCGGCCGGCAGCGCCTATCTCGCCGAGACCCTCTCGTACTCGGGGTTCGACTCGGTGACCGTGGACCTCCAGCACGGCATGTTCGGGCTGGACACCGCCGTCCACCTGATCCAGGCCGTGTCCGCGGGGCCCGCCGTCCCCCTGGCGCGCACCCCGGCGCTCGACGCCGCCGTGATCGGCAAGCTGCTGGACGCGGGCGCGTACGGGATCATCTGCCCGGCCGTGGACGATCCCGACCAGGCGGCGCGGTTCGTCGCGATGTGCCGGTACCCGCCGAGGGGCGTGCGCAGTTACGGGCCGGCCCGCGCGAACCTCGCCCAGGTCCCCGGATACGTCGAGCGGGCCGACGAGCGGATCCTGACCTGGGCGATGATCGAGTCGCGGGCCGCCCTCGACCAGGTGGAGGCGATCGCGGCCACGCCCGGACTGGACGGGGTCTTCGTCGGTCCGAACGATCTCGCTCTCGCGCTGGGCGTCGAGCCCGGGCTGGCCGTTCCGCCGCCCGAGGTCGACGCGGCGCTGGGCCGGATCGCCGAGGCCGCGCACGCGGCCGGTGTGATCGCGGGCGCCTTCGCCGCCGGCACCGAGGCCGCGCTGCGGCTCACCGAGCGGGGCTACGCTTTCGTGACGCCGGGCGGCGACATGGCCCTCCTGCGGCGGGCCGCGTCGGAGGCCGTCGCGGCCGTGCGGGGGACGGCGGCGACCACGGCGCCGTCCGGCGGATACTGACCCGCAGGGCGGCGGAGGGAGGAACGGATGCGGGTGACGAGCCTGGACGTGGCGCGCGCCGCCGGGGTGTCGCAGTCCACGGTCTCGCGGGCGCTACGCGGCCATCCGGGCATTCCACCCGAGACCGCACGGCGCGTCCGGGAGGCGGCGGCACGGTTGCGCTACGTCCCGAGCGACCGGGCCCGCGACCTGGTCACGCGCAGCAGCCGCCGCATCGCCATGGTCGTCGATCTCGACAATCCGCTGTGGTCGCTCCTGGTGGGGCGGCTGTGCGACGAGCTGGACCGGCGCCACTACCGGCTCTCCCTGATCGCCGAGCACGGCGATCCGGACGACATCGAGTCGCAGCTGCTCGGCGGCACGGTGGACGGCGTGATCGTCTCCACCGCGTCGCGGGACTCGCGGCTCCCGGGCGTGCTGCGCGAGCGCGGGGTGCCGGCGGTGCTGCTGCACCGCTACGCAGAGGACGTTCCGCTCGACGCCTGCGTCGCCGACGACCGGCTCGGCGCGCGGCGCGGCACCCGGATCCTGCTGGAGGCGGGTCACCGCGAGGTCGGCGCGCTGCTCGGGCCGCGCACGGCGAGCACGGCGCGGGAGCGGGAGGACGGCTACCGGTCCGCGCTCGCGGACGCCGGGATCGCCCCCGACCCGGCGTGGGTCCGGCACGGCGGGTTCGACTTCGAGCACGGGCGTTCGGCGGTGGCGGCGATGGCCGCGGAGGGGCGGCTCCCGCAGGCGCTGTTCTGCGCCAACGACACGATCGCCCTGGGGGCGATGAACGGCGCGCACGAGCTCGGGCTGCGGGTGCCGGGCGATCTCGCCCTCGTGGGCTTCGACGATCTGGAGCAGGCGGCGTGGCCGCTGGTCGGGCTGACCACGCTGCGCGTGCCGTTCGACGACATGCTGCGCAGCGCGGTGGACCGGCTCCTGGAGAGGATCGCGGGGGACGACGGCGGGCCGCGGCGCGTCGTCCACCCCGTGGAGCCGGTCCTGCGCACCTCGCACACGCGCGGCTGACCTGGCGGGCCGCCGCGTCACCTCGCGAGCCAGCCGCGGAGGTGGGCGGCGACCTCGCCGGGGCACTCCAGAGGGGACATGTGCCCGCAGCCCGGGACGACCTCGTGCCGCGCCGTGCGGATCGGCTCGGCGAGGTCACGCTGGAGGGCCGGCGGGCTCACCTCGTCCAGCTCACCGCTCAGCACCAGCACCGGGACGTCGATCGCGGCCAGCGAGGGGTGGAGGTCGATCCGCGACTCCTGGGCGCGGAGCTGCCGCAGCAGGCCGTCCGGCCCCACGGTCCCGGCCATGTTCTCGTTGCGGGAGACCAGGCGGGGGTCGGCGCGGCGGACGGCGGGCAGCGTGGCCCTCGCCAGCTCGGCGGCGACCGCCGCGAACTCGCCTCGCCCGACGCGCTCGGCGAGCCGTGCCCATCCGGCGCGCTGGGCGGGCGAGCCCGCGCCGGCGCTGGTGTTGAGCAGCGCCAGCCGGGTGACGCGGGCGGGGGCCCGCCGCACGACCTCCAGAGCGACGATGCCGCCGAGCGAATGGCCGGCCAGCGCGAACCGCGCGGGCGACCGGTCGAGCACCCGCGAGGCGAGCCCGGCGATCGAGTCGTCGAGGTCGACGCGCGTGCGCAGGACGTTCGTCTCCGGTCCGAGCGCCGCGACCACGCCGTCCCACACCGTGGCGTCGCCGAGCATGCCGGGAAGCAGCACCAGCGGGCCGGCGCCGCCGCTCACCGCGCGACCATCCCGGCGGACAGGTCGATGTCGGCGCAGTGCAGGCCCGACATCATCAGCATCGCCACCACGGCGCGCCCGACCTCCTCCTCTTCGAGGAGGCGGCCGAGCGCGGCGCGGGAGGCGAACGCCGTCTCGGCCTCCTGCTCGGTGATGCCGAGACGGGCGGCCTCCAGCCGGAAGTTGCGCTCCATGCGGGGGCCGCGGACGGGCCCCGGCGACAGCGAGTTGACCCGGATGCCGAGCGGGCCCACCTCCGCGCCGAGGGTGGTGGTGAGGCCGATCACGGCCATCTTCGAGGCGGTGTAGGGGGTGCGCATCGCCAGCGGGCGCTTGCCGCTGACCGACGCGATGTTGATGATGTCGCCGGAGCCGCGGGCGAGCAGGGCGGGGATCAGCGCGCGGCAGACGAGGTAGGTGCCGCGCACGTTGGCGGCGAACACCGCGTCCCACTCGTCCGGCTCGATCTCGGTGAGCGGCCTGACCGGTCCGGCGACGCCCGCGCAGTTGACCACGATGGACACGTCCTCGCCGGCGACCGCCGACGCCAGGTCCGCCACCGAGCCGGCGTCGGCGACGTCGGCCTCGACGACGCGGGCGCCGGCGCCGCGGGCGGTCAGCAGCCGGGCCGTCTCCTCCAGGTTCGCCCGCGTGCGCCCGGCGCCGACCACGCGGACCCCGGCGTCGCCGAGGGCGAGGGCGATGGCGCGGCCGAGGCCGTTGCCGGCGCCGGTGACCAGCGCCGTCCGGCCGCGCACGCCGTCGAGCACGTCGCCCGGGACGTCAGGCATCGGCGCGCACCCCGGTGAAGGCGTGGTCGCTCCACGGCAGCGTTCCGCCCCGGTACTTCGCCGTGCGGACGTCACCGGAGCGGGCGTGGCCCTCGAACAGCTCCACCCGGGCGGCGCGGCCGCACACCTCGCCGAGCGCCGCGCTGGACTCGGTGTCGGTCACCTCCTGGTAGGTGACGGTCTTGAGGTACTTGCCGACCCACAGGCCGCCGGTGAACCGGGCGCTGCCCCTGGTGGGCAGCACGTGGTTGGTGCCGATCACCTTGTCCCCGTACGACACGCAGGTGCCCTCGCCGAGGAAGAGCGCGCCGTAGTCGTGCATCTTCTCCAGGGCCTGGCGCGGTTCGCGGGTGAGGACCTGGACGTGCTCGGAGGCGAAGGTGTCGGCGACGGCGAAGGCCTCGTCCAGGTCGTCCACCACGAGGACCTGCCCGTGGTCGCGCCAGGCCGGGGCGGCGAAGTCGCGGGTGGGCATGTCGCCGAGGAGCCGCTCCACGTGCGCCATCGCCCTGCGCGCCACCTGCTCGCTGGTGGTGACGAGCACCGCCGGCGAGTCGGGTCCGTGCTCGGCCTGGCTCAGCAGGTCGACGGCCACGACGAACGGGTCGGCGGCGTCATCGGCGATGACGAGGATCTCGGTGGGCCCGGCGAACAGGTCGATGCCGACCTCGCCGAACAGCTGCCGCTTGGCCTCGGCGACATAGGCGTTGCCCGGTCCGGCGATCATGTCGACCCGCTCCATGGACTCGGTGCCGATCGCCAGCGCCGCCATCGCCTGGACGCCGCCCAGCAGGTGGATCTCGTCCGCTCCGGCGAGGTGCATCGCGGCGACGGTGGCGGCGGGCACCTCGCCGCGGATCGGCGGTGTGCAGGCCGCCACCCGCGAGACCCCGGCGACCTTCGCGGTCACGATCGTCATGTGCGCGGACGCGGTGAGCGGGTACCGCCCGCCGGGCACGTAGGCGCCGACCGCGCGGACCGGCAGGTTGCGCTGGCCGAGGCGCACGCCGGGCAGCGTCTCCATCTCGAAGTCGGTGATGGAGGCGCGCTGCCGCTCGGCGAAGGCGCGGACCTGCCCCTGGACCCACTCGATGTCCTCGATGACCTGCTGGGGCACCCGCGCGACGATCTCGTCGATCTGGCCCGGGGTCAGCCGGAAGGCGGCGGGGGTCCAGTCGTCGAAGCGGGCGGAGTACTCGCGGACCGCCGCGTCCCCGCGGGCGCGGACGTCGTCGAGGATGCCGCGGACGGTCTGCGCGACGCGGCCGTTGTCGGCGGCGATCTGCTCGGAGGCGACGGCCTCCTTCAGAAAGGTGATCATTTCGTCCTTCGGGCGGAGGGGGGTGGAGACGGGAGGGACTCGTCCGCGGGCGCCCGGCGGGGAATGCGTCCCATGGACAGGCTAGGGAGCGCGACAGAACAGGACTAGACCGACTTATCCCACATTTGCCATAGGGTTCCCCTGTGACTCTGAACCAGCTGCGCGCGTTCCTGCTCACCGTCCGGACGGGATCCTTCACCGCCGCCGCGGCGGAGCTGAAGATGGCGCAGGCGTCGGTGTCGGAGCTCATCCGCCGGATGGAGGAGGAGGCCGGGCTGGCGCTGTTCATCCGGGGCGGCCGCCGCCTCGTGCTGACCTCGGCCGGCGCGGAGCTGCTGCCGTTCGCCGAGCAGGCCGTCTCCTCGGTGGACGAGGGGCGCGCGGCGCTGCGGTCCATCGGCTCCCTGGACGGCGGCGAGGTGACCTTCGGCCTGCTCCGCAACGCCTCCTTCTACCTGCTGCCCGACCTGGCCCAGCAGTTCCACGAGGCGTTCCCGAACGTCCGGCTCCGGCTCGTCGGGCAGAACTCCAGCGAGGTCGCCGCGGCCGTCTCCAAGGGAGAGCTGGAGGCCGGCCTGGTCGTGCTGCCGGTGGACGACGCGGGGCTGCGGGTGACGCCGCTCATCCGCGACGAGGTCTTCTACGCCAGCGCCGACCCCGAGCGGCTCGCGGCGCCCATGACGATCCGCCGCATGGCGGAGGCCGACCTGGTCATGTACGACGCCCGGTACGGCTGGTCCGACCCGACCCGCCGCCAGATCGCCGAACGGGCCCAGCTGGAGGGGTTGCGGATCGACCCGATCATCGAGGTGGAGCACGTGGAGGCGGCGCTCGCCCTGGTCGCCCGGGGCGTCGGGGACACGTTCATCTCCCGGGCCGTCGCCGACAGCCCGTTCTGCCCGCCCGAGGTCGGGACCGTCCCGTTCGCCGAACCGCTGTACGACACCATCGCCTTCATCCAGCGCACCTCGTCGGTGCTGTCGCCGGGCGCCCGGGAACTGGCGCGGCGCGCGCGGAGCACCCTGCTGGCCGGGATCAACGACCCGGCCCAGCGCGTCTACCCGGCGACGGGAGGGACGGCCAGGCGCCGCCCCGGCGTCAGCTGACCTCGGCGCCGCCTGGCGCCGCGTGACCTGGCCGCACGATCTCCCCGTACAGCTCGGGCCGCCGGTCGGCGATGACGTCGGCCAGGTCGGTGAGCCGCTTGGCTCGTGCCGCGGGGAGGTCGAGGTCGGCCGTCGCGTGGCCGTCCTGCGCGTCGGTGCTCGCCCGGACCCAGCCGTCCGGGTCGACGAGGGAGGTGCCCCGCGTCCACCGCTCCCCGCGCTCCAGCCCGGAGCGGTCGCAGCAGGCGACGAAGACGCGGCTGGCCCGGGCGGCGGCCATCGCGGCCACCACCTCCGGCGGGCGCTCGCCGTCCGGGCGCGGCACCACCGGCCAGTTCGTCGGCACCGCGACGAGGTCGGCGCCCCGCAGCGCCAGGGCGCGGGGCATCTCGGGGAACTCCAGGTCGTAGCAGATCAGCACGCCGATCCGGCCGTACGCGGTGTCGAGCACGGGCGGTTCCGCACGGCCGGGCGTGAACAGCGTCTTCTCGCGGTCCCACAGGTGGACCTTTCGGTAGACGGCGCGCACCCCCGTTCCGTCCAGCACCATGGCGCTGTTGTGGACGAGGCCGTCCGGGCCCCTCTCGCAGAATCCGGCGACGACCACGGCGTCGCCCTGGGCCGCTTCGTCCGACCACGCCGCGAGCCGCGGATCGTCCGCGCCGATGGACGCCGCCCGGGCCTCCTCCGCGCTCGCGAACAGGTAGCCGGAGGTCGCCAGCTCGGGAAGCACGACGATCCGCGCGCCGTTCGCGACGGCGGCGCGGATCGCCGAACGGGCGCGCCGGATGTTGCCGGCCAGGTCGCCGAGGACGGGCGCGAGCTGCACGCACGTCACCCGGGTCACCGTCGATGCCATCTCCATGTCCCCCGATCGCCGGGTCAGAGCAGCGCGGCGGGCTCGTCCCGGAGGAGTTGCGCCATCACGTCGAACTCGTTGAACAGCGCCCACTCCTCAACGATCTCACCGTTCCGGACGTACAGCTGCGACATGCCCCAGATGTGCACCTGGCGGCCCGTCGGCGCGCCGTACAGCGAGTAGCCCTTGTGGGTGCCCGCGCCGCCCCAGCGCACACTGACCCTGTAGCCCTCGTCCGGATTGCCCATCCAGTAGACCTCGTCCACGTGGACGCCGAGGTCCGGGAACGTCGCCAGCAGCGCGCGGGCCATCGACCTCACCTGCGCCCTGCCGTACCCCTGCCGGTTGGTGGCGCCGTACCAGCGGACGTTCTGCGCGTAGAACCGGTCGACGGTGCTCAGGTCGCGGCGGTTGTAGGTGTTGTGGAAGAGGGCGCGGACCCACTCCTCCACGTCGAACGGGCCGGAGGTGTCGGGCTCGGCCACGGCGACGGGCTTGCGCCCGCCCCGCAGCCGTTCCACCTCGGTCTGCTCGCGTTCGGTGTACGGCCGCAGCGCGCCGGCGTTGCCGAACTCCCGCGCGCAGGCCGTCACGTCGAGGCCGAGCTGCTGCAGCTTGGCCGCGGTGTTGTAGAGGACCCACTCCTCGTAGATCTCGTTGTCCCTGATGACGCAGTTGGCGATGACCCAGGTGTTGAGGCGGCGGTGGGTCGGCGGGCCCCACCGCCAGTGGCCGGTGTGGTCGCCGATGTTCAGCGCGCGGTGGGACGTGACGAAGCCCTGCTCGTCGTCGCCCGCCCAGATCACCTCGTCGGCGTAGTGCCGCATGTTGGGGAAGGCGGCGATCGCCTGGATCGTTCCAGCGACCATCTCCTCGATGCCGTGCCGCGGGCCGCTGTCGTCGAACACGCGGCAGCCCGGCGCGTAGGTGTCGTAGATGTAGCCGATGTCCTGGTCTTCCCAGATGCGGTGCGTGATCCGGACGATGTAGTCGACGATGTCGGTGTAGTGGTCCTCGAACCCGCGCAGCGACTGCTTCCGCCGGCTGTAGTCGCCGTCGGGAAGGGTGGCGCCCCGGCCCTCCGACAGGGCGATCGAGAAGTCCGCGGGCATGACGCGTCCGGTGGAGGACATCTCCGGCGCGGGCCGCGGGGACTTCTCCCCACCGCGCGGCTCCCCGGACTCGATGGGCACGTCCCGGCCGGTCTCCGTCACTTGCCGCACTCTTTCTTGTACACGTACTTCTGCACTTCCGGCGTGGCCAGGTTCTCGGGGGTCGCGAAGACGAGATCGGAGTTCTGGTCGCGCGGCACCGGCTTGCCCGCCACCGCGTCCAGAGCCGACTGCACGCCGATCTGGCCCTCCTGGTAGGGGTGCTGGACGATGGTCCCGGCCATCTGCTTGCCGTTGAGCGCCGTCTCGATGGGCCCGGAGATGTCGAAGCCGATGAGCTTGACCTTCCCCGTCCTTCCCGATTCACGCAGGCCGGTGACGGCGCCCTCCGAGTTGGTGGTCGACATGGCGTAGATGCCGGTGAGCCTCGGGTTGGACGAACTGGCGCTGGAGGCGATCGAGGACGCCTTGGCGGTCTCGTTCTTGCTGTACTGGGTGCCGAGGTACTTCATCCCCGGGTACTTCTTCAGCTGGTCGGTGAACCCCTTGGCGCGCGCCTCGCCGAGCGGGTTGCCCGGGTCGTTGTTCAACCCCATGACCTCGCCCTTGCCGCCGGTGGCCTTCGCCATCTCGTCCGCGGCGAGCGCGCCGCCCTTGAGGTTGTTGGAGATGATGTTGGTCGTCATGATCGAGCGGTCGTCCACGTCGCCGTCCACACCGATGATCTTGATGCCGGCGGCCTTGGCGAGCTTCAGCGGCGGGATCAGCGCCTTGGAGTCGGCCACCGAGATCATGATCGCGTCCGGCTTGTCCGCCACCAGCGCGTTGACGATCGCCGATTGCTTCGCGGGGTCGAACTCGGGCGGGCCCTGCACGTCCAGCTTGGCGCCGAGTTCCTTCGCCTTCTCCTGCGCCCCGCACGCGACGGTGTTGTAGAAGGGGATGCCGGTCACGGCCGGGACGTAGACGATCCGCTTCTGGCCCGAGGCCGCGTCCGCCCCGGAGCCGCAGGCGGTGAGGGCCAGGGCGGCCACCCCGGCCGCGGCGGACAGCCGCAACGCGGTGCTGTTTCTCATGAGGTCTCCTAGCTGCGATCGCGCCGGGCGCGCTTGAGGTGGTCGACGTAGACGGCCGCGATCAGCACGAAGCCGATGACGACCTGCTGCCAGTAGGGCTGGACGTGGGTGACGACGAAGCCGTTCTGGAGGACGGCGGGGATGAAGATGCCGACGACGGTGCCGAGGATGGTGCCGATGCCGCCGAACAGGCTCGTCCCGCCGAGCACGACCCCGGTGATGACCTGCAGCGCGTCGGTGGCGTGGCCGGAGATCGTGGTGGTGGCGAAGCGGGTGAGCGACATCGCGCCCGCCACCCCGGCGAGGCCGCCGCTGACGGCGTACAGCTTGATCAGGTGCCGGTTCACGTTGATGCCGGCGCGGCGGGCCGACTCCGCGTTGGAGCCGACGAGGTAGGTGTGGCGGCCGAACCGGGTGTAGGCGAGGATCAGGCCGCCGACCAGTGCGGTGATCGCGGCGACGTAGACCAGCCAGCTGAAGCCGAGCGGCCGGGACGTGGTGATCTTCAGCAGCGCGTCCGGGACGGTGGTGACGTCGTTGCCGCCCGTCATGATCTGGGACGCGCCGAGCGCGGCGCCCATCGTGCCGAGCGTGGTGATCAGGGCGGGGACCTTCAGCAGCGCGATGCACGCGCCGTTCAGCACGCCCCAGGCGATGCCGGCGAGCACCGCCGCCGCCATCCCGGCGACCACGACGAGGGCGCCGTCGCCGCCGATCGCGGACATCGTCTTGGCCATCACCACGCCGGAGAACACCAGCACCGACCCGATCGACAGGTCGAAGCCGCCCGCCACCATCACGTACGTCATGCCGACGGCCATGACCAGCAGCACCGAGATGTCCAGCGAGACGTTGCGGCCCGTCGCGGCGGTGGGGAACGCCTCCGGTCGCAGCATGGAGAACAGCAGCACGAGCAGCGCCAGCACCAGGCCCATGTAGGCCGGGGAGGTGGACAGGAACCTGCGCAGCGGAGAGCGGTGAGCGATCTTCAGAGCGCCGCTCGCGTCGTCCGTGCCGGTCGCGTCCGTGCCGTTCGAGGGGTCCAGGGCCGTCTCGTCGGCGGCTTCCGCCGGGGTGGCCGGCGCGGGGGTCTCGGTCATGCGGCCTTCCCTTCCAGAGCGCCGGTCATCGCGCCGACCAGCTGTTCCACGGTCGTCTCCGCCGCCCGGTACTCGGCGACGCGCCGGCCGAGCCGCAGCACCTGGACGCTGTCGGCGACCTGGAGCACCTCGGGCATGTTGTGGCTGATCAGCACGACCGCGATCCCCTTGTCCGCGACCCGCCGGATCAGCTCCAGGACCTTGCCGGTCTGCCGGACGCCGAGGGCCGCGGTCGGCTCGTCCATGAAGATCACCTTGTCGGCCCACATCACCGACCGGCAGATCGCGACGCTCTGCCGCTGGCCGCCCGACAGCGCGGCGACCGGGGCCTCGATGTCCTTGACGTCGGTGCCCATGTCGACGAACGCCTGGCGGGCCCGGTCCCGCATGGTCCTGCGGTCGAGAACGCCGAGCCGTCCGAGGAGGCCGGGTCTGAGCAGCTCCCGCCCGGCGAAGACGTTCTCGGCCGAGCCGAGTTCCGGAGCGAGGGCGAGGTCCTGGTAGACGGTCTCGATGCCCATGTCGTGGGCGCTCTCCGGCGAGCTGAAGGTCACCCGCTCGCCGTCCAGCAGGATCTCCCCCGCGTCCGGGCCGAGCGCGCCTGAGAGGATCTTGACCAGGGTGCTCTTGCCGGCTCCGTTGTCCCCGATCAGGGCCGTCACCTCACCGCGGGCGACGGTGAAGTCGACTCCCCGGAGCACCTCCACGTGCCCGTAGCTCTTGCCGATGCCGCGGGCCTGGAGTAGCGGGTCCGCCATCTGTGATCTCACCGACCTTTCCTTCGGTCCGGGGCCGCGGACCGACCTCCGCTCCCCCTCGGCGGGGCGGCGGTCGCGCCGCGCCGACCCGGTCGCCGCCGGCGGGTCGCCGAGCCGGCGGGGAGGGCCGGCGTGTGCGCCGGCCCACATCGAGTGGCTTGGCGCGAAATCTACGAGCCGCCGGATCCGAAGGACAACGCCGAATGATCCTCTACCTTCCACAGGACTATCCTGTGCGTCCTCGAAAAGCCCTGTGGCGTAAGGGCTGCCGCGCCCCCGGTCAGTCCCGCGGGCCGAGGATCCGGGCGTGCGGGCCGTCCTGCGCGAGACGGTGCAGGTGGGCGCGCGCGAGCCGGATGAACTCGGCGGTCGCCGCCGACAGGCGCGCGCCGCGCCGCTGGATCACCGCGATCTCGTCGTGCAGCGGCTCCTCCAGCGAAGCGCTGTGGAGGCCGGGATCGAGCGTGCGCAGGACGGTGCTCGCCGCGATGGTGTCCCCGAGCCCCCGCCGGACGAGCTCCAGCGCGCCCTCCACCCGCTCGACCTCGACGTACGGCGCCATGGTCAACCCGCGCGCCTGCATCCGCGTCGCGAGCTGGCGCCGGGTCGGGTCCACCGCGGCCCATGCGGCGTCGTAGAGGATCAACCGCTCCCGGGCCAGCCGTTCCAGCGGCACCGGACCGCCCGCCCGCCGCGGGTCGGCGCTGACGTAGCGCACCTCGTCCCGCAGGATCGACTCGACGGTCAGGCTCTCGTCGTCGACCGGCAGGACGACCAGTCCCGCCTCCAGCCGTCCGGCCCGGACGGCGTCGGCGACCTCGGCGCTGTTCTGCCCCGGGAGACGGAGGCGCACCCGCGGATGCTCCCGCAGGAAGGTCTCGACCAGGGGGCCCACCAGGTAGTAGTCCGCGTTGCGGAACAGGCCGAAGCTCGCGAGCCCGCCCCTGAGGCCGCGGACGTCGGCCACCGCCCGCTCCGCCTCCTCGGCCGCCCGCAGGGTCGCGCGGGCCTGGGGCAGCAGCGCCCGGCCGGCGTCGGTGAGCTGCAGCACGCGCCCGCGCTCGAACAGGGCCGTGCCCACATGCCGCTCCAGGCGCCGGATCTGCTCCGAGACCGACGGCGTCGCCAGGCGCAGCCGCTCGGCCGCGGCGGAGAACGAGCCCGCTTCCACCGCGGAGACGAAGTACAGCAACTGGATCAGCGTCATTAAGGAATTGCCTTCCGCTTCCTAAGGAAAGAGAGGCTACCCCTTCGCAAAGCAGGTCGGCTAACCTCGCGGCAACCGGGCAGTCGCGTGCGGCGGCCGTGCTCGGCTCGGCGTCCCCGCCCCCCGCTCCTCGCCTGGACCACCGGGGCCGACCACGCCCTTCGACCCGCCCCGGCTTCGCGCGAGGGCCGTCCGCCCCGCGTGAAAGTCCGGCCCATGACGGGCGGGCCGCCAGCCTTCCCCTCCGACCCTCTCGTTTAAGGAGTTCCACCGTGCGTGTTCCCGCCGGCGACGTGACCCTGATCAAGAAGCCGCTGAAGGTCGCCTCCAGCGCCGTCGACCCGCAGGTCCGCGACCGGGTGAGCGAGATGCTGTCGACGATCGAGAGGGACGGCATGGACGCCGTCCGCCGGTACTCCCGCGAACTGGACGACTGGGACCCCGGATCCTTCGAGGTCACCGCCGACGAGGCCCGGGCGAGGGCCGACCTCGACCCGAAGCTGCGGGAGAGCATCGACTTCGGCATCGAGCAGGTCGCCGGGTTCGCGGCCCGCCAGCTCGCCACCCTCACCGACTTCGAGGCCGAGACGCTGCCCGGGGTGGTTCTCGGGCAGCGGCAGATCCCGCTCGCCCACGTCGGCGCCTACGCGCCCGCCGGGCGGGTCCCGATGCTGGCCAGCCCGTTCATGACGGTGAAGGTTCCCAAGGTCGCCGGAGTGGACCGTGTCATCGCGTGCACCCCGCCGCGCGCCGGCCGCGGCGTGCACGCGCCGACGCTGTACAGCCTCACCGCGTCCGGCGCGGACGCCGTCTACTGCCTCGGCGGGGTCCAGGCCGTCGCGGCGATGGCGTTCGGCCTGCTGGACGGCGCCGGCCCGGTGGACAAGCTCGTCGGCCCCGGCAACGCCTTCGTCGCCGAGGCCAAGCGGCAGCTGTACGGCCAGGTCGGCATCGACATGATCGCCGGACCGTCCGAGGTCGCGGTGATCGCCGACGACTCGGCCGACCCCGAACTGGTCGCCGCGGACCTGCTCGGCCAGGCCGAGCACGGCCCGACCTCGCCCGCCGCCCTGATCACGACCAGCCGCGCCATGGCGGAGGCGGTCGTCGCCGAGATCGACCGCCAGCTCGTCGACCTGGAGAAGGCCGGAGGGGCGGAGGTTCCGGGCGCGGCCTGGCGCGACTACGGCTTCGTGCTGCTCGCCGCCGACCACGAGGACGCCGTCCGGCTGAGCGACCTCCTCGCGGCCGAGCATCTGGAGGTGCACACCGACCGCGACGACTGGTACCTGAAGAACCTGCGCAACTACGGTTCGCTGTTCGTCGGGCAGCGCGCGACCGTCGCCTTCAGCGACAAGGTGATCGGCACGAACCACGTGCTCCCCACCGCCGGCGCGGGCCGCTACACGGGCGGCCTGTCCGTCGCGTCCTTCCTGAAGACGGTGACCTGGCAGCGGATCGACACCGACGAGGGGGTCCGCACGGTCGCGCCGCACGTCGTCACCATCTCGCAGGCCGACCTCATGCCCGCGCACGAGGCCACCGCCGCCAAGCGGCTGGAGCGCCTGCCCCGCGACTGAGGCCGCCGCAGGCCCGGACGAGGCCGGATCCACATGGAGGGGTGGTTCTGCACCGGGCAGAACCACCCCGCCTGGCCGGACGGGGAAGAGCTGCGGCGCCCGTGTTCCGTCCGGTCAGCGGACGGCCGTGGGGGCGAGGCCGAGAGCGGTGAGGGCGCGCGTTCCCTGGACGGCGTGGTCGCCGCCCGCGAGCAGCAGGGTGCGGGCCGACTGGTAGCGGCAGCCCGCGGCGTCGAAGGCGTCCACCGTGGCGAGCAACCGCTCCCGGGCGCCGTCGAGGAGCGCCCCGGCGCGTTCCACGATCGCCCCGGCGACCGGGTCACCGGCGGTGATCTCGCGGGCGTCGGCCAGGCGTTCGCGTGCGTCGGGTCCTCCCGCGAGGACCGTGGCCTCCGCGCGCAGGGCCACGTACCAGTGGAGCCAGATCCAGGTGACCCACCTCCACACCTCGCCGGGGCCGGGAGCCAGCCGCTCCATCGCCTCCGGCGCCTGCCCGTTGTGGAGCAGCAGCATCGCGTCGAACACCGCGCCGTGGCCATGGGTCCGGTTCGGTGACGTGCCGAACCGCCCCAGGATCGTGCTCCACTCGTTCCGGGCGTCCTGATCTCCGCGGAGGCCGTGGATCATCGCGACGGCGGTCACCGCCGGTTCGAGTTCCGGCCACACGGGGCTGCCGCTCCGCCGCCACCCGTCCAGGAACCGGACGGCGCCGGTGAGCACGCCCTCGGCGTCGCCCGCCAGCGCGTCGGCGACCAGCTGCCAGCTCGTCGCGCGGTGTCCCACCTCGGCGAGCGACGGGTGATCCGCGAGGAGTCTCGCCCAGTGCCGGGCGTCGGGCAGGTCCCCGACGCCGATGCCGGTCTGGGCGGCCTCGCCGAGGGCCTGGACGAGCTCGTGGGCGACAGCGGGCGTGGTCCGCGCGGACGACAGGAGGGTGACGCGGCGGCGGGCCGTGGCCGCGGCGGCGAACGCGTCGCCGACCCAGCTCTGGACGGCGGAGAGCGCGTCGAGCGCGGCGGACTCGGCGGACGGGACGCCGGTGCGGTGGGCGAGCCCGACCGCGTCCTCGGCGCGCGCGAGCGTCCGCGCGACGGCGTCGTCGTGCGGATCCTGGTCGGCGCCGAACGCGTCGGCGACCGACGCGGCCTCGGCCAGCGCGACGGCCGCCCGCGCGACGGGGTCGTCTCCGGCGTGCTCGCGCGCCTCGGCGATCAGCGCGAGCGTCTCCTCCGGGGGCGGCGTCCGGACGAACGTGCCCGAGAAGCGGAACACGGTGGTCGCGGCGGTCGCCAGGTCGGCGGCGGCGCGGGCGGTGTCTCCGGACCGGCGGGCGGCGTCCGCGGCGGCCCGGTGCAGCCGGTACATGTCGTCTCCGTGCATGCGGCACCCGGCGACGGCGGCGGCGTGCCGGAGCGCCGCCGCGGCCCCGGCCGGTTCCCCGGCCAGCGCGGCGGCCTGCTCGTACCGCTGCTGGGACTCCCCGACCAGGTTGCGGGTGAAGGCGAGTTCCGCCAGGCGGAGCGCGAGATCGTGCGCGTCCGCGCGGTGGTCCGGCTGTTCGGCCGCCCAGGCGAGGGCGGAGCGGAGGTCGTCGGCGGCGGCGTCGAAGCGGGGCCGCCAGTCCGTTCCGGCGGCGCCGGTGAGGCTCGCGGCCGTCGCCAGGCACCAGCGGAGGTGCCGGGCGCGGACGCCGTCCAGCTCACCGGCTTCGGTGAGCCGCTCGACCCCGTACTGGCGGATCGTCTCCAGCGCCCGGTACTCGGTCGCGCCCGCGGACGCCCGCACCAGCAGCAGGCTCTGTTCCGCCAGGCGGGCCAGCCCTTCGACCACCACCCCCTGCTCGGCCCCGGCCACTTCCGCCGCCGCCGCGGCGGTGAACGGCGCGACGAACACCGACACCCGGCGCAGGAGCTCCCGGTCGGCCGGTTCGAGCAGGGTGTGGCTCCAGTCCACCGCCGCCCGCACCGAGCGGTGCCGGTCGTCGGCGCGGGGGCCGCCGGCGAGCGTCCGCAGGGGGTGGGACAGGGCCGCGGTGAGACCGTCCAGCCCGAGCGTGGGGTACCGGGCGGCGGCCAGCTCGATCGACAGCGCCATGCCGTCGAGCCGCTCGCAGATCGAGCGGATGTGCTCGTGCAGCGGAGGATCCAGCGGCCAGCCGATCGCCGTCGCCCGCTCCTTGAACAGCGCGACCGCGTCCGACTCCCCGTCGGACAGCGACAGCGGCGGGACGGCGTACACCCGCTCGAACGGCACCATCAGCCGGGCCCGGCTCGTCGCCAGCACCGTCACCTGGGGGCACGCCGCGAGCAGCCGCTCCAGGAACAGCGCCACGCCGTCCCGCACCTGCTCGCAGTTGTCCAGGACGAGCAGGGCGCGCCGGTCGGCCAGCGCGGCGGCCACCGACTCGGTCATGCCGCGGCCGGGCTGCTCGCCGAGACCGAGGGCGCCGGCGACCGCGTCCGCGACCATGCCCGGGTCGGTGACGGGCACCAGATCGACGAACCAGACCCCGTCCGCGAACGCGCCCGCGGCGTCCGCCGCGACGGCCAGTGCGAGCCGGGTCTTGCCCACGCCTCCCGGTCCCACCGCGGTCACCTGCCGATCCTTCCCGATCACCTCGGCCAGCTCGGCGCGCTCGCTCGCCCGCCCGACGAACGAGGTGAGCGGGGCCGGCGGGACGGGCGCCGGCCGCGACGCGCCGGCGGCGCGGCCGCCCGCGGCGGCCCGCCCGGCGGGCCCCGGCCGGTCCGGGACGTCCAGCTTCCGCAGCAGGGCGGAGACGTGGCTCTCGGCGGTGCGGACGGAGATGAACAGCCGCGCCGCGATCTCGGCGTTGCTGAGATGCTCCCCGACCAGCTCCAGCACCTCGGCTTCCCGGGGCGAGATATCCACTGTCGCTACCACTGTCCCATTCTGTCGCAAGCGCCCCGCTCCCCGTTCCGTGCCCGCGTTGCGTCAGGGCGAGTGCGTAGGCGGGTGCGTAGGGGCGGGTGCGTAGCCGGTTCCGTAGCCGCCACGGATGTGGCCGGGGCGGCCTCGGCGCGAGGCTGGGTGCAGTTGAACAGCGGGCCGACGCGGCCCCCGACTCCAGGAGTGACCATGAACGGCTCCCCCGTCCGCGGGATCAGGACCGTGCTGCATCCCGTGAGCGACCTGACCAAGGCCAAGGCGGTGTACACCGCCCTTCTCGGCCAGGCCCCGCAGACGGACTCGTCCTACTACGTCGGATTCGAGGTCGGGGGCCAGCACATCGGGCTGGTCCCGGACGGCGGCCCGCAGGGCATGACCTCGCCGGTGGCCTACTGGCACGTGCCGGACATCGAGGCGAAGCTCGCCGAGCTGACCGCCGCCGGCGCGGCCGTGAAGGAGGCCGCGCACGACGTCGGCGCCGGACGGCTGGTCGCCACCGTCACCGACCAGGACGGCAACGTCCTCGGGCTGATCCAGGACCGCTGAGCACGACCGTCGCCACCGGACGAGAACCACCTACCGAGAAAGAAGCATCATGATTTCCTTCGCATCCGTCACCCTGGAAGTCTCCGACCCCGCGGCCGCGGAGGCCTTCTACGAGGCCTTCGGCATCGCCGACCGCGTGAACGTCCGCGCCTCGGACGAGCCGGCCATGGGATTCCGCGGCTTCGCGCTGTCGCTCGTCGCGTCCCAGCCCGGCAACGTCGACGCCCTCATCGGCGCCGCCGTCGACGCCGGCGCCACGACGCTGAAGCCCGCCACGAAGTCCTTCTGGGGCTACGGCGGCGTCGTCCAGGCCCCGGACGGGACGATCTGCAAGGTCGCGTCCTCCAAGAAGAAGGACTCCGCGCCCCCCGCCCGGGAGTTCGACCAGATCGCGTTGCTGCTGGGGGTCGCGGACGTCAAGGCGAGCAAGCGGTTCTACGTCGACCGCGGTCTGGCCGTCGCCAAGAGCTTCGGGGGCAAGTACGCCGAGTTCGACACCCCGTCCTCGGCCGTCACGCTGGCGCTCTACCCGCTCCGCGCCCTGGCCAAGGACATCGGAGTCCCCCAGGACGGCACCGGCTCGCACCGGCTCGTGCTCGCCGGCGGCGACGAGGCCTTCACCGACCCGGACGGCTTCACCTGGGAGGCCGCGCCCGCCCGGACCCTGGCCTGAAGCCGCGTGGACCTCGCCGCTCCGCCCAGGCTCGGGCTGAGCCGAGGCCGGCCAGGCCCGGCGCCTCGGTGGCGGTGCTGCCGGAGCACCGTACAGCGAGCCTAGAAGCCGTCGTGAGGCTCCTGGAGGGGCAGTCGCAGCGTGAAGCGAGTGCCGGGCGAGTGGTCGGCGATGTGCAGGCTGCCGTCGTGGGCCTGGGCGATCTGGCGGGCTATGGGCAGGCCCAGTCCGCTGCCCTCGGGATCGAACCGGCGGGCGTCGGCGCGCCGGAAGAAGCGGCGGAAGACGCTCTCGCGCTCGTCGGCGGGGATGCCGGGCCCGTCGTCGGTGACGTTCAGGACCGCCTCCCCTCGCTCGCGGGCGACCGTCACCTCGATGCGGCTTCGGGCGTGGCGTTCGGCGTTGTCGAGCAGGTTGTTCAGCAGGCGTGTCAGCCGGACGGGCGAGACGTCCACGATGACGCCCGGCTCGGCGTCGACGGTGACCCGCACGCCCGGCGTCCGGTGTGCTTCGTCTCGGCGGTCCACTTCGGCCCGCACCAGGCGCGCAAGGTCGACCGACCTGGTGTCCAGCGGGGTGCGGGCCTCCAGCCGGGCCAGCTCCAGCAGGTCGGCGACGATGTCGCCGATGCGTTCGGCGTCGTGCAGCGCGGCGTCCAGGACCAGGCGGGAGTCTGCCTCGGGGTCGCTCAGCGCGACCTCCAGACGGGTTCGCAGGCCGGAGACGGGGCCGCGCAGGTCATGCGAGGTGTCGGCGATGGCCTGCTGCTGGATCTCCAGGGCCCGGCGCGCCGCCTCCGCGGCGTGGCGCTCTCGCGCCTGGGCGCGCCGCAGCCGCTGGTTGACCTCCTGCAGCTCACGGGCCCGCGCGAACAGCTCGGCCTCCACCGCCTTCGTCCCGGCCGCCAGCGCCTGCCGGACCGGCTCGGCACTGGCGTCGGCCTCACGCAGTCGCTGGACGAACCCGGTGACGTCCTCCACCTGGTTGACCACCCACGCCACCCGCCCGTCCGGCCCCAGCAGCGGCGTGTTGACGATGGTCCAGTGACGCTCCTGGAACACCCCCGACCCCGCCGGTTCCTCGACGTCGTAGCGTTGCAGGCCCATCCGGTCGGCCTCGCCCTCGTTCACCACCCGTTCCAGCGAGTCCTTCAGCCGGCGGGCGCTGTCCCCCTCCGGCCCGCCGGGGAACACGTGGAACACGTACCGGCCGATCAACTGCTCGCGCGACCGCCCCGACGCCCGCTCGTACGCGCAGTTGACCGTCACGTACTCCCACTCCCGCGACAGGATCGAGCACGCTACGGGCAACGCCTGGAACAGCGCCGAGAAGTCCACATCGGCCATCTCCCACACATACGTCTCAAACCAGTATTTAGCACTCAATAGAGGGTCAATTTGCCTCTAACACCGGTTGGGGAGAATCCAGGTCGCCTCCCACACGCCTCAAAGCCGCGGCGCCGAGCGACTCGCCGTCTGAGCGCTTCAGGGCGGTGAACTGCGGGAATTCCTGGAGTCATAGGGAGGAAGCGATGGGCCGTGACCGAGTGAGGCCCTGACTCATGGCGATCGGGCGGAGCGACGGCCACGTCCCGCTGCGCGACTACGCGGTGATCGGGGACGGGCGCAGCGCCGCGCTGGTCGCCGTCGACGGGTCGGTGGACTGGCTGGGGCTGCCGTACCTGGACTCCCCCTCGGTGTTCGCCGCCGTCCTGGATCCCGTGCGAGGCGGCCGTTTCCTGCTGGAGCCGGAGGAACCGTTCACAGTCGTCCGGCGGTACCTTCCAGGCACCAACGTGCTGGAGACCACGTTCACCACCGGCCGCGGCAGTGTGCGGGTCACCGACTCCATGACGCTGGAAGGCGGCGAAACGCTGGGGCCGATGCGGGAGTTGCAACGGCGCCTCGACGGCGTGACCGGCGTCGTGCCGTTGCGGTGGAGCGTGCAGCCGCGGTTCGGTTACGGTGCCCGCCGTCCGCGGATCACACGGCGCGCCGGTGTTCCGGTGGTGGTGGCCGGCGGGGACGCGCTCGCGGTCTGCGCCTGGGACGCGGGCGAGCCGGTGTGCTCCGACCGGGCGATCAGTGGCCGCCTCGAACTGGCGGCGGGGCGGCAGGCCCTGGTGACGATGCCGTTCGCGCACCAGGAACCGCTCGTCCTGCCGACCCGGTCCGAATGCGACGCCCGTATGGAGCACACCATCGCGGCCTGGCGCGGCTGGACGCGGGAACGTTCGTACGAAGGCATGTGGCGGGACGCCGTGCTGCGCAGCGCGCTGGCGCTCAAGCTCCTGATCTTCGCTCCCTCGGGGGCGATCGCGGCCGCGGTCACCTCCTCGCTGCCGGAGCAGGTCGGAGGCGGACGCAACTGGGACTACCGCTTCTCCTGGGTCCGCGACTCGGTGTTCACCCTCGACGCGCTTCTCCGGCTGGGGTGCCCCGCCGAGGCGGACGCCTACTTCTGGTGGCTCATGCACGCCACCCAGCTCACACATCCGCGGCTGCGGGTGCTCTACCGCCTGGACGGGGGCGGCCACGCCCCGGAACGGACGCTCCCCCTGGCGGGCTACCGGGGCTCCAGGCCGGTTCGGATCGGCAACGCGGCGGGCGCCCAAGTCCAGCTGGACACCTACGGTGAGCTGCTGCAGACCGGCTGGCTGTACGCAGGCGCCGCCGGACGGCTGGACGCGGACCTCGCCCGGCGCCTGGCCGAGCTGGCCGACTTCGTCTGCGCCGCCTGGCGGCGTCCCGACTCGGGGATCTGGGAGGTCCGCAGCGAGCCCCTGCACTTCACGCACTCGAAGATGATGTGCTGGGTCGCGCTCGACCGGGCCGTCGACCTGAGCGAGCGCGGACTGATCCAGGACCGCGGTTCGGCCCGCTGGCGCCTCGCCCGCACCCAGGTGCGCGACTTCGTCGAGACGCGTTGCTTCTCGCCCCGCCGCCGCTGCTACACGCGCTCCGCCGATAGTTCGGAGCTGGACGCCGCCGTGCTGCTCGGTCTCCTCCACGGCTACGCACCGCCCGACGATCCGCGCATGCGCGCCACGGTCGACGCCGTGGGCCGCGAGCTGCGGCACGGACCGTTCGTCGACCGGTACTCCGGCGAGGACGGGTTGAGCGGTACCGAAGGCGCGTTCCTCGCGTGCTCGTTCTGGCTGGCCGAGTGCCTCGCCCGAACCGGGCGCCTCGACCAGGCCGTCGCCCTCATGGACGACCTGGTCGGCCTGGCCAACGATGTCGGCCTCTACGGCGAGGAGATCGATCCGGACACCGGCGCCTTCCTCGGGAACCTGCCCCAGGGCCTGAGCCACCTGGCGTTGATCAACGCCGCGTGCGCCATCGGCTCGGTCGCCGGGGAGGCGGTCGGGTGAGCGCCTGGGGAACCGCCGCGGGCGCCTTCGTCGCCACCCTGGTCCTGACCACCGTCCTGCGGGCCGCCAGCGAGTTCAAGCTCACCCGCGCGGACCTGCCGTTCCTGCTCGGCACCGCCCTGACCGCCAACCGGGCCCGCGCCAAGGCGATCGGCTACCTCCTGCACTTCGTCAGCGGCGAGGTGTTCGCGTTCGTCTACTACGCCGTCTTCCTCGCCATCGGCCACGCCGGCTGGGGGCTCGGGGCTCTCTTCGGTCTGGTGCACGGGATGTTCGCCGGCACCGCGCTGGTCAACATCCTGCTGCCGCTGGTCCACCCCCGAATGGGCAGCCCGTTGACCAGCGCCCCCAAGGTCGCCCTCCTGGAACCCCCCGGGTTCCTGATGCTCAACTACGGACCCAGCACACCACTGGTCACCGTCCTCGCCCACGTCGGCTACGGAGCCATAGTCGGAGGCTTCACCTCCCTCACCCCCCACGGATGACCCCGCCAACGTTCGGTGGGTTGTTCAGTGGTGCCAGGGGAGGCGGATCGGCTCGGTGGGGGTGCGGCCCGCCAGGAGGTCGGTGAGGAGTTCCGCGAGCATGAGGGGGTAGACCGGCTCTTCCACGCTCGCCAGCTCCTCGATCCGCCACCAGCGGTGGGCGCTGACGTGCTCGCGCTCGATCCGGGTGAAGCCGGTGGTGTCGATGTCGAGGGCCCGCGTGCGGAACAGGAAGAAGTCGTCCCGGAACACGCCTCGGGCCCAGCCGAGATCGGCGTAGCCGGAGGCCAGGGCGACCTGCGGGCCGAGCTCCTCCGGGGAGACGATCAGGCCGGTCTCCTCGCGCAGCTCGCGGGCGGCGGCCACGCGCAGGGTCTCGCCCTGCTCGACGCCTCCGCCCGGAGTGATCCAGCAGTGGCCCGCCTCGGGGTCGCCGGCGGCCTTCGGCCAGCGGAACAGCAGGACGCGGTCGGTGTCGTCCACCAGCAGCACGCGGGCGGAGCGCCGCCGGTAGACCTCGTCGGGCGGGGCGGTCACGTGCCCAGCACGGAGGCCAGCTTGGCCAGCTGGGCGTCGTAGATGCGCTGCAGGCCCTTGGGAGCGAACGTCCGCTCGAAGAAGCCTCCGATGCCGCCCGCTCCGTCCCAGGTGGTGGTGACGTGGACGCGCGCGCCTCCGTCGGCGGGGGTGACCGTCCACGTGGTGACCATCGAGGAGTTGGCGTCCCGCTCCACCAACCGGTCGCCCGCGGGGGCGCTCACGGTGAAGAGGCAGTCGCGCACCCGCTTGCTGGTGGCCGCCAGCTTCCAGTGCACCACCGTGCCCTCGCCCTGGCCGCCTTCCCGCACCTCGTACTCGCTGAAGTGCTCCGTCAGCATGCGGGAACGGACCCCCGTGTAGTCGCTGAGCGCTCCGAGGACCTGGTCCGGGCTCGCCTGCAACGTGCTCTCCGCGTCAACCACGACTTGTCCCATGCCGATCATCCTTTCACCGCACCGGACTGACGAGCGCATCGCCGGGCTTTCACGCCCCTTCCGAGACTACGACCCGGTACCGCCCGGTGCTCCGGATCCGGCCACCGGAGGGTGGGGACAAGGGCCGTTCGCCGTGGTTCCCTACGACTATCCCGGCAACCGGACGCGGACCGGCGCACGTCTTGGAGAGTCGCGTGGACACGAGCACATCTCGGACTCCGGAAACCTCGGTGGACGCCGTTCAGCGAAGAGCCAGAATCGCCGGTGTCTGGTTCATCCTCACCTTCGTCCTGTCGATCCCGGCGGTGCTGCTGTACGACCCGGTCCTCAACGACGCGGACTACATCGTGGGAGCAGGCGCGGACACGCAGGTGCGGGTCGGAGCACTCCTGGAGATCCTGACCGCCGTCGCGAACATCGCGACGGCGGTCGTGCTGTTCCCGATCCTGAAGCGGCAGAGCGAGAGCGTCTCCCTCGGCTACGTCGGCTCGCGGATCCTCGAATCGACCGTCATCGTGGTGGGGGTCGTCTGCGTGCTCGCCGTCGTGGCGTTGCGGCAGGACCTGTCGGGCGGAGGCGGCGCCGACGCCGCTCTGGTCGGCCGGTCACTGGTGACGTTGAAGGATCAGACGTTCCTGCTCGGCCCCGCCTTCTGCGCGGGCTTCGGCAACGGACTGCTGCTGGGCCACCTGATGTACCGGTCGGGCCTGGTGCCGCGCCCCATGGCGCTCATCGGGCTCATCGGGGGCCCCATCGCCTGCGCCACCGCGACCGCCGTCCTGTTCGGCGCCTACGAGCAGCAGTCCCCTGTGAACTTCCTGTTCACGGCGCCGGAGATCGTCTGGGAAGCGTCACTGGGGATCTGGCTCGTCACCAAGGGATTCCGCCCCTGCCCCCTCATCAATTGAGGTGGGACATCCTCGTATTCGCCATTAGTCAGAGCCTTCTCCCGCCATTGCGGGCGGCGTTCGCGCTCGCCGCTCGCAGAAGACGTCCCCGCGCCGCGAAGCACGTTCGGCGGTCAGTTCTGGGCGAGAATGGCGCCGAGGCGGTCGACGGTGGCCCGGGACTGCAGGTGCAGGTCGGCGACGTCCAGTCCCTCGTCGCCCAGCACGACGAGCAGTCCTGTGCGCTGGACGGCGTAGACCACGATGTGACCGCTCTGGCAGCGGGTCACCACCTCGCGCAGCTCGCCCATGCCGACCTCGTTCCCCGCGCTTCGGCCGAGGCCCAGCGAGGCGGCGGCGAGCGCCGCCAGGACGTCGGGCCGGACCTCGTCGGTGTCGGAGGCCACCAGCATCCCGTCGACCGACGCCACGGCGGCGTCCGTGACGCCCACGACCTGGCCACGGAGTGCCTGCAGTTCCGCCAGCACGGCTTCGCGCATACCCGTTCCCCCCAATTCGCCCCGAGACGGAGACGCGGTCAGACGCTGAGTTCGGCTTCGATGCGCCGCAGGTGGTGCCTGGCGAGCGCCAGGTTGGCGCGTTCCCGGTTGAGAGCGAGGTAGAGGAACAGGCGACCATGACCTCGCCCGAGGACGCGGATCAAATTGTACTGCCGGTTCAAGGTGATCAGGATGTCCTCGACGGAGTCGTCGATGGCCAGCGATTCCAGGGTCCGGACCTCGGCGCGCACGACCTCCGTGCTGCCGGCGGCCGCGATCTCCAGGTCGAGATCGGGGCCGCCTCCGAGCGACCCGAGGGACATGCCGCTGTCATAGTCGACCAGGGCCGCGCCCATAGCGCCCTCGATCGCCATGGCTTCCTTGAGCGCCGTTTCGATGTTCATACCACTCCCGACGAATTGCTTATTTCGGACGCTAATATATCCCGCGAACGGGCTTCCACAACCGGGAAGCCCTCGGATTACGCCGAAGCGGCGCCGTGGCCACACTCAAAGGGGCATCAGAGAAGGCGAGAAGGGACAGATGGCATCAGAAGCGCAGCTTCCGGCAGAACGTGGGCGTGACCACGCGGGCGTGCTGATCTCGGCACTGACCCGGCGCGGCCGGCAGCGGTTCACCGGGACCCTGCGGATGGACGGGTCCCCGGGAGGCTCGGTGAGCATGCGCGACGGCCTGGTGGTGGCCGCCTCCACCCCTGCCGCGCCGGGACCCGAGCCGCTGCTGCTGCGGTCGGGGCGGATCAGCGAAGCCGACTGGACCGCCGCCTTCACCGCCGGCGCCCCCGAGGGCCGGCTGGAGCGCGAACTGGTGGTGCGCGGGCTCCTCGGCGACGCCGGCGTGCAGGTCATCACCCGCGCCGCGGTCGCCGACGCGCTGTTCGCCATGGCCCTGTGCGGGGTCCGCACCTGCACCGCCGACCCCGACGACGCCGTCCCGCTGCTCGCGTCCGATCCCGGCCTGGACGCCGAACGGGCCACCCGCGAGATCCGCCGCCGGCTCGACCTCGCCCAGTCCTGGGCCGTGCTCGGCCTGACCGTGCGGTCGAGGCCGCGGAGCGGCCGGCCCCCGGAGTCCGTGCCCGTCAACGCCCAGCGGCGGGAACTGCTCGCCAAGATCAACGGCCGCCGGACGCCCCGCGACATCGCCTTCGCCCTCGGACGCGGCCTCTTCCCGGTCATGAGCGACCTCGCCACCCTCATCGCCGACGGGCTGGCCACCTTCGAACCGCCCCTCATCGAACGGACCGAGCCCGTCCTTCCTCCGGCGCCGCGGAGCGAGCCCGTCGCCCGGACGCCGGAACCCCCGGGCGAAGGCATCCGATCGCGGACGGCCGCGCCTCCCCCGCCCCCGAACGCTCCCTCCGGGGAGCCGGCCGGGCTGCCTCGGCGCAGGCACCGGAGCACCGGCCACGAACCGCGATTCCAGCGGAAGCCGCCCGCCTGACTCCGCGCCTTTTCCGGCGACGCCGCCTCGCGCAATGCCGGGAAAAAGAAGTCAACCCGATCATCCGGCCGAACTTGGCCACCGTGTCCCGGTCGGGCTAGTCTTACTCCGGCAATAACTTGATCTTGGGTGGAGGTCGTACGTGGCCGAGGATGGCCTGTCCCCGGAAATCGATCTCACCCGACCGAGCGTCGCCCGCATGTACGACTACTACCTGCATGGAAAAGACAACTTCCAGGTGGACCGGGACGCGGCGGACCGGGTCGCGCAGGCCATGCCGGAGATCGGCGAGCTCGCCCTGGAGAACCGCTCGTTCCTGCGCCGCTCCGTGCGTTACATGGCGCGCCGGGGAATCCGGCAGTTCCTCGACATCGGCTCCGGGCTGCCGACCGTCGGCAACACGCACGAGATAGCCCATGAGATCGTCCCGGACGCCCGCGTCGTGTACGTCGACAGCGATCCTGTGGTCCTGGTGCACGGGCGCGCCCTGCTCGCCACCAACGAGTTCACCACCGTCGCGCAGGCCGACATGCGCCGACCCGCCGAGGTCCTCGACCACGCCCGGAGCACCGGGCTGATCGACTTCTCCGCTCCGGTCGGCGTCCTGATGATCGCCATGACGCACTTCCTCACCCTGGAGGAGCGGGAGGACGTCATGGCGCCCCTGCGGGAGGCCCTCGCGCCGGGCAGCCACCTCGCCGCGACGCATGTGACGACGGAAGGGCACTCCGCGGAGGCCGTCGAGCAGATCGAGGGGGCCTACGCGGCCACTCCCACCCCCATCTATTTCCGCAACAAGTCGGACATCGAGCTCTTCTTCGACGGCTTCGAGTTCGTCGATCCCGGTCTGGTCACCATCGACGCGTGGAATCCAGAAAACGACAAGACGGATGAACCGGCCGCCGAAGTCGGCAAATGGCTTTACGGGGGCGTCGGCCGCATAGGCTGACGCCGGCCCTGACGGGGCAGGCGCGGGAGTCGAGGCGTGGGGGCCTGCGGTCGCGCCGCCTCTTCCATGGACCAGGTCCCGGAGCCGCCGGTGACCTGGAGGAGCGTGTGCGCCCGGAGTTCCAGCGCTTGTTCGCCGGCCGGGGGCACGAGCGTCCGCAACGGGGCAAGGGTGTCACCGAGCTGCACGAGGCCGAAGTCGCCCTCGCCTCGGAACAGCACGCGCCCCGGCGGTCCCAGATAGCGCACGACTGCGGCTCGATCGCCCGCGATGAGGTTTTCGAACGGCCTGACATGGCCGGTGGGCGGCACGGCGCCGCTGTCTCCCACCGCGGAATCCACATCGGCCTGCTCCAGCGGAGTCACGTCGATGCGCCATTCGGTGCTGTCGGTTCGCACTTGGAGTACGGCTCCAGAAGGAACGGCGAATGTGCTCCGGCTCGGTCCTGAGAACCCGTCCGCCGTCCCCGGCCCGGGCGCGCCCGCGGATGCCACGGCCCTGCGGCCGTAGAGCCCGGTCAGGTCGGGGCCGCGCAGATGGACCTCGTAGAACGCCCCGTCCGGGCACGACAGGACGGCGACTCCGGGCGGTCCTTCGTATGTGAGCACCTCAGCTCCGTGCCCCGTGGCCGAGCCGGCGAACGAGCGTGACCGCTCCGGTCCGCTGATGGTCACGGTCCAGACCCCTGCCGCCTCGATGTGCAGAAAGCGGCGGGTGAGCTCTTCCTGTGCCACCCAGAGGTCGTCCAGGACGGTGGTGGCGGGCGGAGCGCCGGGCCCGCACGA
Source organism: Actinomadura verrucosospora (assembly GCF_039540335.1). NCBI lineage: Bacteria > Bacillati > Actinomycetota > Actinomycetes > Streptosporangiales > Thermomonosporaceae > Actinomadura > Actinomadura verrucosospora. The sequence continues at coordinate 207,070 of NZ_BAABEV010000009.1, forward strand.
CACCACCGGGATCCCCCGGCCGAACTCGGTGCGCCGCAGGGAGGCCTCCAGCGCCCCGGGCCCCTCGTTGACGAACTCGGCGAGCAGCGGCTGGGGAAGCCGTCCGTTGATCTTGAGGCGTGTGGCACCGGCTCCGCGATGCGTCCGATGCCTGCCCTGATAGGCGTGATCGGCCGATGGAGGTACCGGCCGGTCCGCCTCCTCTGTCGCCAGCCAGCGGTCGAGGTCGGTGGCGACCCTGCGGGGCTCCTCGACCCGCAGCCACAGGGAGCGGACCGGACGTCCTCGCTGAGGGATCGTCGGACGCGACGGGCCGTCGTCCGAGGTCAGCATGACCCACAACCAGTTTCCCCACCGCAGACGCCGGGCGGGGAGGCGGATGGCGTCCCGCGTCCGCAGGAGGAGATTCACCTCCTCCCTGAACGGCGTCATAAGCGCAGATTCCTTCTCACGGCGCCGATCCGGCTCGGTGCCCTGGCGGACCGCCACGATCGCGGAGCGCGGAATCCGCAGCGCCTTCCACAGCAGCGGCCCGTCCCAGATGACGATCTCTTCTTCGCTCACCCACATCCGGGGGCGCACCAGGACGAGCCTCAGCGCCTGGATCGCCACGGTCACCGTCACGGCCGTGAGGACCGGCCCCCACGGGCCGGCGATCGACTCGCTCAACGTGGCCCCCTCCTGGCGGGCGAACCACCCGGCGAGGAGAAGCGGCGCCGCCGCACCCGCCGGGACGAGGACGACCGCCGCCGCTACGGTCCTCCCCCATGACCTGGCCACCTTCACCCGGACCAGGGACCGTCCAGGCCGGGCCGTCCACCCCCAGCGGTCCCGGCCGGCGAGGTCGCGCAGCACGGAACGGCCGCGGCGTCGCGCCTCCGCTCTGCGCGACGCGCGCGGAGGCCGCGACCAGTACACGCCCCGCAGCGCCCAGGCGATCGAGCACGCGCCGAAGCCTGCGGCGATGACGGCGAGGACTCCCGCGCCGAACGCCTCGCCCCACTTCGGGGCTCCGCCGACCGCCTGGACGAAGTCCGGCGAACCGACGTCGAGGGCGGGGACGGCGTCGCCGGCGGAGACGGCACGGTCGTCATCGCCCCGCAGCTCGACCCGGTCGATGACCACGTGCCCGTCGCGACCGTCCCGGAAGGGGCCGTACCAGAGGCATCCGCCTCGCGGGCACACCTTCGTCTCCGCCGTGAAGACGCCCTGGACTCCGTCACCTCTGGCGGCACGCCGGGTGGCCCCGATCTCGTCCACCATGGCGTTGAAGGCGAAGGTCCCGGACACCAGCACGGCGATGCCCAGGAGCAGATGGAAAACGGAGAAGGGCCCGGAACCGCCGCGCACGTAGTCCGCCGCCGCCGAGTCGACCTCGCGTCTCCCGCTCATCCCGTCCCGAGTCCCGACCGCCGTCCGGCACGAGCCGCACGGCACGCTCCCACAGTGAACGATCACATTATGCGCGGCATCGGAGGCTTACCCGACGGGTGGAGAACTGTGCCGTGGGAGCGCGGGGCCAGAGACCGCCGCACCCCTTCCTCGCACCCGGGCGCGGCGCAGAGGGTGGTGCCCGTCCCCTGCCTGGAGGCCGGTTCCATGACCAGTGTCGCCCGCTCTGGTGATCGCGAGACGTCGCCGACCCCGGAGGTGGGCCGATGAGGCTGCGTCGTCGCCGCGCCGCCGCGCCGGTCGAGGCGCCCATGGGACCGGCTTTGAGCGAGCACAAGTGGTACCGCAAGGCCGCCGAGCTGTCGGGCACCGGGACCCTCACCATGGCTCGGCGGCTGCCGACCCTGATCGGGCAGGTGATGCGGCTCGCGTGGCGGGCGAACCCTCGGGACCTGGCCGCGACCATCGCGTTCAACGTGGCCGCGGGCGTGTTCACCGCGTTCGGCCTGCTGGCCACCACCGGAGTGCTGACCGCGCTGTTCTCGGTGGGCCCGACCCCGGACCGGGTGCGGGCCGCCGCGCCGCAGCTGGCGCTGGTCGGGGCCGCGGTCACGATCCGCGCGGCGTTCGCGGCGGCGGCGCAGTGGGCGCAGGCCCGGCTGCGCCCGCAGGTCGAGCAGATCGTCGAGCAGCGGTTGTACGAGCTGACGACCGCGATCGAGCTGGCGGCGTTCGACGACGCCGAGTTCCAGGACGACCTGCACCGGGCCCGGATGCGGGGCATGGACTCGGCCCCGTCCATGGTCGACAACGCGGTGGACCTGTTCACCGCCGCCGTCGGCGTCGCGGCGGCGGCCGGCGCGCTCGGCGTGCTGCACCCGGTGCTGCTGCCGCTGCTGCTGCTGACGGCCCTGCCCGAGGGGTGGGCGGCGGTCCGCGCGGCCCGACTGGGATACCTGACCCAGCTGGACCTGGTGGAAGTGCGGCGGCGGAGCTGGATCATGTCGGACCTGATGACCGAGCGGCGCCACGCCGCCGAGGTCCGCTCCTTCACCGTCCGCGCCTTCCTGCTGCGCCAGTACTCCGCACTGGCCGCCCACGTCCGTCGCGTCCTGCTCGACCTGGCGCGCCGGCAGACGATGTCCCAGGTCTGGGGCGACGTCCTCAAAGGTGTCGCGACCGCGCTGATGTACACGGCGCTGGGGCTGCTCCTGTGGCGGGGCGTGATGCCGCTCGCGGTGGCGGGGACGGCCGTCCTGGCGATCCGCGCCGGGCAGACGTCCCTCGTCAACCTCGTCTACGCCCTGAACCGCTGCTACGAGGACGGCCTGTACTTCAGCGACTACATGGCCTACTGCCAGGACGCCGAGCAGCGTGTCCAGCGGGCTCGCACCGGCGAACCGGGCGACATCGAGAAGCAGCTCGCTGCGCTGCGCGGGTTCCAGGACATTCATGCCGAGAAGGTGACCTTCACCTACCCCGACAGCGACAAGCCCTCCCTGCGCGAGGTGTCGGTGCGGCTCGGCCGCGGGGAGATCGTCGCGCTGGTCGGGGAGAACGGATCGGGAAAGACGACCCTCGCCAAGATCCTCGCCGGCCTCTACGCCCCGCAGGACGGCGTGGTCCGCTGGGACGACACCCGCGCGAGCGACCTGGATCCCGAGGCCCTGCGGCGGGCCATCGCGGTGGTCGCCCAGGACCACACCCACTGGCCGATGACCGCGGCCGACAACATCACCATGGGCGACGACCTGTCCGCCGCCGGCGTCCGGGCGAACGTCGACGAGGCCGCGGCCCACGCGGGCGCCGACCAGGTCATCGCCGCCCTCCCCCTCGGTCTCGACACCCTCCTGGACAAGCGCTTCGCCAACGGGTGCGAGCTGTCGGGCGGCCAGTGGCAGCGGCTGGCGGCCGCGCGCGGCTTCTACCGGGACGCCCCCCTGCTGATCTGCGACGAGCCCACCGCCGCGCTCGACGCCCGGGCCGAACACCACCTGTTCGACCAGATCCGCCGGCACGCCGCCCAGCACGGCCGCACCGTCCTGCTGATCACCCACCGCCTCGCGAGCGTCCGCCACGCCGACCGCATCTACGTCCTCGACGGCGGCCGCGTCACCGAGCACGGCACCCACCACGACCTCATGACCCTGAACGGCCTCTACGCCGAACTGTACGAACTACAGGCATCCGCCTACCGCCAAGGCGACGAGGAAGACGCTTTCGCCGCCAATCCGGCAGCCCCCTCCCCCCACGGCCCGGCCTTCTGACGCTTTGAGTCCACCGATTGACTTCGAGCGGGCCATCGTCTCGACGCCATGACCATATCCGGCCTTACCATGGTTGCCGGATTCGGTCAGGCGGTAAGTCGGCGGATATCGGGTCGGGCTTTCGGCGGCACCTGATCTTTTTTTATGATGTTCTTGGCTGAGGGGGTCCGTCGATCGGACGCCGGTGCTCCGTCGAGAGGCGCGACCGGCCCATGGAACGGAGAACGCCTTTTGGGTGCGCGCGTATCGCGGCTGTCGCGGATCGTTCCCCTCATCGTCGTGGGGGCACTGCTCGCCACGGCGGCGGGGCTCGGGGTGGGCGCCCTCGTCCATCCGGGTGATCTCGCGGGGTCGGCCTGGTACTCCTTCCTCGCCGGGTTCCTGCTGGCCATCGGCCTGTACGGGAGCACGCACGAGATCGATCTCAAGGCGCTCCGGCAGGACGCCCGGGGCGTGCTGGTCGCCGTCACGCTGGGCGTGGTCATCAAGGCGGTCCTGATCGCCGGCGTGATGCTGCTGGTGTTCCACGACGCCCGCTACCTGGTCCTCGGCATCGCCGTCGCGCAGATCGACCCCCTCTCGGTGGCCGCGATGCGGGCCAACAGCCGGATGTCGTCGCGGGCGAAAGCGCTCCTGTTCGCCTGGGCCTCGTTCGACGACCCCGTGACGGTGCTCCTCTCCCTCTACTTCTCGATCCTCGCTTTCCGGCTGTCGGGGCGGGACGGATCGCCGCAGGCCGGCCCCTCGGGGGACGGGCTCGGCGCCTATCTGGCCGACCTGGGGCTGAACCTCGCGCTGGCGGCCGCGGCCTATCTGGTCTTCGTCGCGCTGCGGGGCCTGCGGAAGCCCGAGGGCCCCGCCTCCGGGCGGCGGCGAGCGAAGACGGGCGGGCGGTTCGCCGATCTGCTCTCCATGGCGGTGCTCCTGGGCGTCTTCCTCGTCGCGGCCCACTGGATGCTGATGCTCGCCGTGGCGGTGATCGGTCTCTTCCTCAGACTCGGGACGTACGCGAAGGTGATCGACCGCGCCGTGGCGACCGCCTTTTTGATCGCCTCCTTCGCCCTCGGCCTGCTGCTGGTGAACGGCGCCGACCTGCTTCCCGCGGTGGTGCTGGGCGTCGCGGCGTTCGGCGCCCAGGCGCTGATCTCGCTGCTCGTGGTGCCCGTGCTGGAGCGCGGGCTGAGCGGTCGCGACCGCGTCCACCTGGCCCTCGGCCAGCAGAACGGGATCACCGCGATCATTCTGGCGCTGGCGCTGGAACCCGACTTCCGCGGCACCGTCGGGATCGTCGCGCCGGCGATCCTGGTCGTGAACGTCCTGCACTACGCCTCCAACGGGATGCTGAACAGGTTCGCCGGCGATCCGCCGCATCCCGACGAGCCGGGCCCGTCCGGGACGGTCCCGCTTCGGCCCGGTGCGCTGTCCGGCGCCGCGCCGTCCGGCCCGCCGGTTCCCGGGCCGTCCCCCGAGACCGACGCGTGCGCCGCCGACTCGGAAAAGTGACCCCCGCCGGGACGCCGCGCGCGGCAGCCCCATGATTCGGTTCTGGCCGAACACGGAAAACGCGCCATGGGACATAGTCGTCATTGCGGGATGAGGCTAGCCTCGACCATGCCCATGCGGGATGACGGAAGTGGCCTTGCTCCGTGCGCCGAATTCGGTCAGCCCCAAAAACGGTCGGACCAGCCGAATAGAGTGATCGATGGAAGATGCGAGTGAGGAACTCCCCACCACCATCATCGACGTGACCGACTTCGATCTCGATCAAATGGACGCCCTGCCGAGCGAGGCCCTCCGCAGAGCCGTCAACCGCATCTATTACGAGAACCTCCGGGAATCGGCCTTGTATCTCACGTTCAATGCGCGAATATGAAAGGGTTGTGCGAACGGTCGCGAATGTTGCAGTTGTGAGCGGCGTCCGCGGCGCCGGCGACGGCCCGCCGCCGGACGCGAGGTCCCGAAGGAGCCGCGTTGGTCCCCCACGTTCCGCCGCGCAGCGGCCCGCCGAACGTCATCGCCCTCACTTCGCCGGAGCGCGGCGCGGGCTGCACCACCGCCCTCGCCGACCTCGCCTGGATGCTGGCCCTCGCGGGCCGCGCCGTGCTGCTGATCGACGGCGACCTCGCGTCGCCCGCCCTGGAGGACCACGCGAAGAGGTTCGCCGGCGACGGCTCCGATGAGGCCGGCCTCCTCGACCTCGTGCGCGGCTTCGGCTCCGGAGGCCGGAGCGCTCCCCACGGCTTCGACCTGCCGCCCCTCCTGCGGCACCGGGAGCCCCCCGGCCCGCCGATCTCCGGACGGGTGGACCTCCTCCCCGCGCAGGGCTCCGGCGGCGCCCGCGGCCACTGGACCGAGCTGGAGACCCCCGACCTCCACCGCTTCGCCGCCGCCCTCCGCGACGCGCTGCGCCGCACCTCCTACGACCATGTGCTCGTCGACGCCGCCGGCCTCCCGGCGGAGGCCCTGGCGAGGCTCGCCGACACCGTGGCCGTCGGGGTCCGGGCCGACGCCGGCGGCATCGCGGCCGCGGAGGCGCTCGCCCGGGAGCTGAAGGCGACGGCGCTCCCCCGGCTCCTGCCGGTGCTCATGCAGGTGGAGGACGCGTCGTCCCTCAGCGTGCGCGGCAGGGCGGGCGTGGCGTTCGCCTGGCTCTTCCCCGGCACGACGCCGCCCTCGGCGCGGGACGCGTACTGGCGGCGGATGGCGATTCCCAAGGTCGCCGACGCGGCCGTCGCCGAGAGGATCGCCGTGTTCGCCGGGGACCGGGCCGCCTCCGGGCTCCTCACGGCCTACCGGGACGTGCTCCGCACGATCCTCGACGACGAGGGGTTCGATCCGCCGCGGGCCACGGCCGAGGCGGTCGACGCGTACCGGATGCGCATCGGCGCGGACGACGTGCCGCGGACGCGCCACTACCGGGTGGTCTACGAGCCCGCCCAGCGCGCGTGGGCCGACTGGCTCGGCGTCCAGCTGCGCTCGACGCACCTGCGTCCCGCCGGGGAGGGCCCGGTCCGCGACGACGACGTCGTCATCGTCGTCGGCCCCGAGGCGGTGAGGTCCGCCCCGTCCGGGACGCCCGTGCCCGGCGCCCACTGGTACCTCCGGCTGTCCCCCGAGGACCCGGCCCCGGGCGTTCCGCCGTCCACCCGGATCGACCTGTTCGCCATGAACGAGCAGGCCGCCCGCGACGAGCTGTTCCAGCGGCTGATGCCCTCGCGCACGGCGCCCGCCCCCAGGAGCGCCCCGGGCGACCCGCGCTTCCCGGGCCGGACGCCCGAGTTCCGCCGGCTGCCCCCGTCCGCGGGCGCCTTCGTCGAGCGGGGCGCGGAGATCGAGCGGATGCGCGACGCGCTGCTCGGCTCGGACCGCGACGGCATCTACTCGATCAACGGCGCGGCGGGCACCGGGAAGAGCAGGCTCGCCCTGGAGTACGCCCTCCGGTTCTCGGGCGACTACGACGCGATCTGGTGGATCACCGCGGCGTCGGCCGGGAGCGTGCGGGCCGGCCTCACCGCCATGCACGAGGCGGTCGAGGCCCGCGGCGGCGGGCACCGGCCCGCGACCGCCGCGGGCGACCCCGTCGCGCAGTTCGTCCGGGAGGAGGTGAACCGCACCGGAACCTGGCTGCTGATCTACGACAACGTCGAGCGGGCCGAGGACCTGACCGACCTCGTGCCCGAGACCACCCGCGGGAACCACGTCGTCATCACGGGCGCGGACGTCGGGGCCCTCAGGAGCGGGACGCTGGTCCGACGGGTCGAGAAGTCCACCCGGGCGGGGCCGTTCACCAGGGACGAGAGCCGCGAGCTGTTCCGCAGGAGGGTCCCCGCGCTCTCCGACGAGCACGTCGACCGGCTCTCGCGCCACATGCGCGACCTCCCCCTGAACGTGGCGCTGGCCGCGGCGTGGGTGGAACGCCACGCCGACTGGAGGCAGCGCGGCGCCGCCGGTCCCGCGGCGCCCGGAGCCGGGGCGGCGGAGTCCGCGGGCGCCTTCCGCGAGATGGAGGCGGTCGAGGACGCGGTCGAGACGTTCACCGGCCTCTTCGCCGAGGGCGTCGCGGCCGCGCAGCGCGCTCCCGGGGCTCCGGAGGACGGGGCGGGCGCGCGCGACGACGCGGCCCGCCGGGAAGAGGCGGACCTGCTGACCGCCCGGATCGTCCTCGGGCTGACCCTCGACGCCCTGCGCCAGATCGACTCCGGCGAGGCCGCCGTGCACCTGATGCGGATGGCGGCCTTCCTGTCGCCCGACGGCGTGGGGCGCCGGCTGCTGTTCTCCCCCGCCATGCTCGCCGCGCTGGAGGCGCACTGGCCCGACCTCGCCGAAGACTCCGTGCGCCTGGAGGCGCTGCTCGTCCGGCTGACCCGGTACGGCCTGGCCGAGGTGGACTACGAGCTCGGCGGGGAACTGCGCGTCCACCGGATGGTCCAGAAGATCATCCGGGATTCGCTGCGGGACGGCGAGCGGGAGCGGGTGACCGCCGAGGTCCACCGCGTCCTCGCCGCGTTCGCGCCCGCCGACGCCGAGGTCGACAGGCCCTACCACGCCGCGACGTTCGCCGAGCTGCGGCGGCACCTGTTCGTCAGCGAGGCGCTCGCGAGCGGGGAGCGGCCCGTCCGCCGCTGGCTGGCCTGCCACGTGCGCCACCTGTACCTGGCCGGCGACAAGAGCGACCGCGCGATCGGCCTCGGCGTCGCCGAGCGGCTGTCGGCCGACTGGCGCGCACGCCTGGGCGCCGACGACCCGCTGCTGCTGCGCGTCGAGGTGCAGCGCGCCAACCTCCTGAGAGCGCTCGGCCGTCTGGAGGAGGCGGCGCGCATCTCCGAGGACGCGCTGAACCGGCAGATGCGCCTCGGGTACGCCGACATCCGGACGCTGATGGCCGCGCGGGGGTACGCCGCCGACCTGCGGCAGGCCGGCGACTTCGGCACCGCGCTGGTCCGCGACCGCGCGACGCTCATCGGGTTGCGCCGCGAGCTGGGCGGCGACCACGAGCTGACCCGGAGCGCCGCCATGAACCTCACGCTGTCGCTGAGCCTGGACGGGCAGGACGCCTCCGTCCGGGAGGCGCTGGCGATCGAACGGGACAACCGGGAGCGGCAGCGGCGGGTGGAGCCCGGCGACCGGCAGTCGCTCGCGATCTCCGCCTACAAGATCGGCGCGCTCCTGCGCCGGCTCGGCCGGTACGACGACTCGGCGCGGGAGCTGACCCACTCGGTCGTCATCCTCCGCGAGCTGCACCGGGACGACCCCGCCAACCTGCATCTGCTGTGCGCCCAGCGCCACCAGCGCATCACCCGCCGGCACCGGCCCGGCGACCCCGGGGCGCGCGCCGACGACCGGGACGAGCTGCGCCGGCTGCTGAAGATCCACCTGGACTTCCATCCGGGCGAGAACTACGAGACGCTCGCCTGCCGGCTGGCCGTCGCCGCGGCCGAGCACGCCTGCGGCGCGTACGAGGCCGCGCGCGACGAGGCGGGGCGGGCCGTCATGGGCTACCTCGCCCTGTACGACGACAGGCATCCGTTCGTCCAGCTCGCCCGCTGCAACCTGTCGGTCTACACCCTCGCCCTCGGCGACGCCGACCTCGCCGGGGAGCAGAGCGCCACCGCCCTGGACCTGCTGCGCGAGAGGCTGGACGACGACCACCCGTACGTGGTGGGGGCGCTGGTCGACCACGCCAACGCGCTGATGGCCCTCGGCCGCTACGACGAGGCCCTCGACCTCGACGAGCAGGCCGAGGAGCGTCTCCCGTCCGGCCATCCCGACGACGAGCATCCCTGGGCCGTCGCCGTGCGCGGCAACCTCGCCCACACCCGGGCGCGGCTGCGGAACGAGGCGCCGGGCACCGAGCGCCGAGCGTTCCAGTGGGACGCGCCGCAGATCTGAGACCGGCCCGACCCGGAAAGGAGACCGAGTGAGCCAGACCCCGATGACCATCACGCGGCGTGCGGGGCACATCGACGCGAACGCCGGAACGCTGCTGCTGGAGGACACGGTCAGGGAGGTCTTCGAGGGCGCCGACGGGCTGGCGCACACCGCGAACTTCATCGACGGCATGTTCCGGTTCGCGGTGGAGGACGCGGATCTGACGCCGGAGGACGCGAGGCTCCACGCCCAGGTCGGCGGCAGGCTCGGCCCCACCTTCGCCAAGATCGACTCGTGGACGTCGTCGCTGGACAGCGGGCGGCTCATCCGCCTGGTCCTGTCCTGCCCCACCGGCGGCGTCTACTACATCTCGCTCCGTCCCGGGGAGACCCAGTTCGGCATCGCGCGGGAGGGCGCGGCGGTCGAGAGCGGCGACCGGCAGATGGCGAAGATCTCCGACCGGGTGCGCGAGCTCTACTCGCTGGGCCCCGAGAACCTCGGCGGCTACAGCACGTCCGCCCCGGCGCTCCCGGACGTGCCCGAACCGGCGCCCGTCCAGTTCGAGGCCCCGGGCGCCGACCCCCGCCTGGTGGAACTCGGCCGGCGGCGCGTCTCCCCGCTCGACCTGCACTACCTCTCGGGCCATCGCGGCGGCGACCACCTCTTCAGCACCGACGTCCTCGCCGACGAGAGCCTCGGCACGTACTTCCGCAAGGTGTCGGTCGCCGAGCACAGGAAGCGCTACGAGGAGATCTACCTCGCCTCGCGGCAGCTCGTACGGTCCCTGGCGTACCGGCTCGGACCCGCGCTGCGCGGGCGGCCGTCCCGGCTCGTCATGGACGTCGAGCAGGGGGCGCTGTACTACCGGTGCCTGCCCGACGACCTGGCGCTCTTCGGCGTCACCCTGCGGCAGAAGAACGTGTGGGACGCCGACCGGCGCCTGGAGTCGATCATCGACGACTACCTCGGCGGCGGTTCCGCTCCGTGAGGGGCGGCCGACGGCGGAGGTCTCAGACGGGCGCGGGTCCGAGCGGCGGGCCGGAACCGCCGTCCGCGTCCTCGGCGGCGCGCAGGACGGTGCTCTTGACGTGACCGCTCAGCCCGTCCAGGCTGTCGACGATCGCGACCTGGGCGACCGAGCCGCTCAGGCCGGGGACCGCGTCCTCGGACAGGCTGCCGAGCTGGCTCAGCGCCGACAGCGGGACGGCGTCGTAGCTGGCGTCGAACGCCTCGCAGAGCCGGTCCAGCCGGGCCCGGTCCTCGGCGGTGGGGCCCGGCCGGGACCGCACGCCGGCGAGCCAGCCCGCGACGGACTCCTCGAACGAGGTCACGAGCCGGCGCAGCACGATGCTCACCCCGATCGCCTCGAAGACCTCGTAGCGGCGCAGCCGGTAGCTCAGCATGGCGCCGGCGGTGGCCGCGTCGTCGCGGGACAGGTCGAAGGAGCGCCCGATGTAGGCGTCGACCTCGTCGATCGCGGCGAGGGATTCGAGCGCGAGGGTGAAGGGCCGGGCCACGGCGTCCGGCAGGTCGCGGCCGGGGCGCTCCGGCCCGGCGGCGGCTCCGGCGGGCCCCGGGGGCGGGCGCGTCAGGTCCCTCCTGATCGCCTGGAGCTGCCGGTCGGCCTGCTGGCGGATCTGCTCGACCTGGCTCTGCAGGTTGAGCAGGTGGTCGTGCGAGGCGGTCACCTGCCGCCTGATCCGCTCCATCGAGTCGTGCATCATCGCGATGTCGTTGTCGGAGGCCGCGGGGCCGGCGCGGTGGCCGATGACCTCCCGGTTCAGGTCGTCCAGGCGGGCGGTGAGGACGTCGTGGAACCGGTCGGCGAGGTACACGATCGGCGGCGCTCCGCACGCCTGGGTCAGGGAGGGGCGGATCTCCTCGCTCAGGAAGCCCGTCACCACGACGACGCGGCGCTTCGGGCTGTCGCGGCGGATGGCCTGGACGCGGCGGATCAGCGGCTCGGCCTCGTCGGCCTGGACCAGCGGCGAGCTCACCACGATCGCGCAGCCCGCGCGGTCCTGCCCGGGGGGCATCGGGATCCAGAAGTCGGGCCGCTCGCGTTCCGGCAGCAGGGGGTAGCTGGTCTCGGCCATCCAGCCCCGGGCGTTGAGGATCTCCGAGACGTTCGACAGGAGGTCGTCCAGCGGCACCACGTAGCCGAGGTTCTCCTGCCGCGCCGCCGTGTGGACGGCGGGCGCGTCCACCCGCGCGGGCGGCACGGTGAGCTGGAAGCTGCGGTAGCAGAGCCGGACGACCTGCCGGGGGCTGCCGCCGGTGAGCCGGTGGATCGCGTCGCAGGCCGACTGCTCGAACGGTTCGAGCACGCCGCCCTGGCGGAGCCGGACGTACTCGGCGATCTGCGCGCCGTCCAGGGGCGACGGCGAGATGCGGGTGCGTATGCGGGACTTGGCGTCCTCGGGGAGCTGGTCGAGGTACTCCGGCAGGCCGCCGAGGACGAGCAGGCCGCCGCTCTCCACGAACGTGCGCAGCAGCTTGTGGAACGACTTCAGGGTGTCGGCCGTGTTCGTCATGTCCGGCAGGAGCGGGTCGGGGCGGCCGAGCAGCTTCTCGATGTCGTCGATGACGAGCGCGAAGTGCAGCCCCTGCCGTCCGTAGAGGCTCGTGAGCGCTCCCATGCAGTCCAGCATCTGGGCGTTGGACGCCAGGGCTCCGGTGATCCCCTGCTCCTGGAGGCGGGCGTCGGGAGGCGCGCCGCTCGCCAGCCAGTCCATCACCGCGAGGGCGAGCTGCACGTCGGCCAGCAGGGCGAAGGCGGTGCCGAACTGCTTGTTCCCGGTGACCTGCCAGAGCCGCTCCTGGAGCTGCCTCGGCACCCTGGCCGCCAGCCCGGCCTGCCGCGCGAGGACGCGGGGGTCGAGCCCGGGGTCGCGCCGCTCCAGCGCCGCCGCCTGTTCGGCCAGGTGGGGGAAGTCGATCCGGAGCCGCTCGGCGACCACGTCGGCGTAGTAGCCGAGGGCGACGTCCTTGAGCTCGTCGGGGTGGAACCTGGTGATGAAGGAGGCCCGGTACAGCGTCCCGAAGTCGGACGCCTGCGCCGACAGGGAGATGATCTTGCGTGGGATCGCGGCGCCGGGCGGGGGATGGCGTAACCGGTGGATCAGGGTGTTGAGCAGGTGCGTCTTGCCGGTGCCCGCCTCCCCGGAGACGGCGATGACCTCGCCGTTCGCGCCGGTGGAGGAGGCCCGCACCGCCTCGTCGTCGGTCAGTTCCCGCGGGTCCGCCGCGCCGGCCTCGCCGCCGCGCGGGCCGGAGCCCTGCTGGGAGCGCACGTCGCGCCAGAGGATGAGGCTCCGCGCGAGGTAGTCGTCGACCACGCGCCGCACGGTGAGGATGGCGGGGGTGTCGAGGCTGACCACCTCGCCCGGCAGTTCGCCCAGCATGGCGGACGCCCCGGGAGGGAAGGGATTGCGCCGTGCCGCCGGTGACGGCTCATGATCAGCAGTCATGAGGAGCCCGTTTCTTCGCTCGGCGGAGCCAGGATGAACTGGGACGCCAGATCACTGTAACTCACATCCCGCGGACTGTCAGCCCTAATGATCTGTTCGAAGACCTCCGCCAAGCCGTCCACCAGAAGCCTTATCGTCATGCGCCCGTCATATGCGGCCATAATCGCCTTGATATGGCCTTCCTGAATATTCATTGATTCGCGGCGGTCCGTTTCCCGGTAGAGGCGCCGCTCGACGAATGCCCAGCCGTCCTCGGCGGCCAGCGGCCGGGGGCGCAGCGGGATGACGGAGATGGTGCCGCCGAACGGCGGGTGCTCCTGACCGGTGTCCTCGTCCTCGAGCTCCGCGAAGAACATCATGCAGGGCTGGGCGATCTCGGCGTAGAACCGCACGTCGAGCAGGTTCGCGGAGCGCGGGAGGATGACGACGACCAGCGGCCCGTCGTCGGCGGAGCCCAGCCCGATCTCCCAGAGCATGGTGGCGACCTCGCCCCGCACGCGGTCCGCGGCGAGGCCCTCCCGCGCCTTGAGCCGGTCGACGTCCCTGATCACGCTGCGCAGGCGCGCCAGGCGGGACGGCGAGCCCGAGAAATAGGCGCTCTCCATCAGCTGCGAGCAGATCTTGAAGACGAGTCCCAGCATCCGCCGTTCCGGCGTCCCGACCGGTCCGCTCAGCGTCCTGGCGTCGACGACCTGCAGGTCGGTCTGCCCGGCGATCTCCTTGAGGAAATGGACGCACCTGCAGATCAGGGACGTCTTTCCGGTGCCCTCCAGTCCGTGGACGAAGACGAGATGGCCCCTGTCGCGGATCGCCTCGATATCGTCCATCTCGCTTTGGAAGCCTTCGAAACACTCGGTGAACGAACTGGTGTCCACGTAGTGGTCCGCATGCTTGCCGACCCGGTGAGGCTCCAGGGCCAGGGGCGGCCTGTCGGCGTAACGCACCAGACGGAGCGGGTTCCCCGGCGAGAGGCGCCCGCTCGCCGGCCGAGGATCGCCGGTCACGAGGGCACCTTCTGCCAGAACACGAACCAGCGGAGGACCGGCGGACGCCACGGGTGCTCCAGGGCGCGCGCGGTGCTGCCGACCTGGGTGTCGACCCGGTGGACGACCTCCATGACCGCCGCGCGCCTGGTCTTTCTGCCCTGCTCGGTCAGCCCCTGCCACCCGTCGGTGACGGCGGCGCCCGGCCTTTCCGGGTCGAGTGCGGCGAGCACCGGGGAGAGCGTTCGCCACCAGGGGCGGCGGGCCTTGATCTCCTCCAGTCGGAGCGCCAGTTCCCGCGCGGCATCGTGCACCGGCTGGCCGGACGGCTGCTTGGCGTCCCCGCGCCCTTCGGCGTATTCGCTCGCCGCGGTGAGGAATGTCCTGCCCAGCCTCCGGAGTTCGAGGCCCTCTTTCCGGCCGCGGTCAACGGACGCTCTCCATTCGGTGGTGAAGAGGGTGAGCAGAGCGCCCAGCAGGAGCGGACCGAAAACCTTTGCGGCGGACACCCAGACCGACGGTTTCTTCTTCTCCCCCGAAACGGTCTGCGCCCCGATCAGGGCATCGCAGGCGCGGTCGAAGTCCTTTCTGTTGTGCACGGCCCAGGCCTGGAGTTCGGCGGGGCCCGGAGTGCGAGCGGCCGCAGCCGGCCGCGGGGACGCCCCGGACGGGGTCCGGGGGGCAGGTGACGCGGTGGGCGCCGGTGCGGGTGCGGCGCCGGGGACGGGGAGCCCGAGCGCCAGGAGGGCCGTGACCATCCGGCCGGGACGGGACAGGCAGTACACGGTGGCGGCCTCCCGCCGGTCGTCCGTGCCGGGAGACGCCGCGGACCGAAGAGGCGGAGCGTCCGATAACGAGGCCGTAATTTCGGCGGCCGCGCCGAAGGGGCGGCTCACGCATCCGATGATCAGCAGACCGACTATGCAGAAGAACAGCCTGCGAACGCTCATGGATCGTCCTCCGCGGTCAGAATAGCGCGCGTCCGCCGCCCGCCGGGGGACGAGTCACGGACCGGCCACCGGACGACGAGGGGCCCCGGCCCGCGACCGGCCGACGCGAGATCGGCGGCGACGTTTAACGATCACGGTATGCGGCCTAAAATGCTGGTGATTGGACGTTCGGCGGAAGGCCGGGCTTTATGACATTGATGAATCACTCCTTTTCCGGCGCCGATTTCGACTCGCTCGCCGCAGGAATGGCCACGTCCGGTGCGATCGAATCGCTGGGAGCGATCCAGCACAGCCGGAACCTGCTGCTGCTGCGCTCGGTGGTGGACGCCGCCCGGCGGACCGGCCACCCGGAGGCCGCGGCGGCCCGGCACGGCTTCGAGCAGCTGATGGAGCTGAAGCGGCGCGCCCCCGACGCCGCCGCGGCCGTCATCACGCACCCCTCGACCGGCGGCTGGGGCCTGCACGCGCTGCGCGTCCTGGGCGGCGCCCCGCCCGGCGACCCGCCCGGCGTGCGCCCCGCGCAGCTCGCGGGGCTGGCCGCGGCGGTGGCGGTGCGCGGACGCTGTGCGGGGACGTTCACCGTTCCCGTCTCCCGCGGCGTGGTCACCCTGCCGTCGGTGGGCGTCCTCACCGCCCCGGAAGGCGCCGATACCGTGCGGATCGTCCACGACGGCCGGAAGGCGGTCGCCACCGCCGGGCGGACGAGCTCACCGATCCCCATCGACGGCGCCCCTGACGCGCCGGGCTGGCGGGGGCTGCGCACCCTCCGCGCCCGGTCCGGCGGGAGAACCGAGTTCGCGCTCCTCCTCGACGATGTGGACCCGTTCCGCTTCCCCCGCGCGTCGTCCGCCGCAGCCGAGCGCCTCTCCGAGGCGGCCGCGGCCGAGCTGGAGCGCACGCTCGGCGAGAGCTGGGACCTGCTGTCGCGCCACCACCGCTCCAGCGCGCGCGAGCTCTCCGGCACGGTGTCCACGCTCACGCCCCTGCGGTCCTCCGGCGACGATTTCCGCAGCGCCACCTCGCGGGAGCACTTCGGCTGCGTCGCGCTGTCCCTGCCGGTGGACCCGACCCAGCTCGCGGTCACGCTCGTCCACGAGGCCCAGCACGGCAAGCTGGCGGCGATCATGGACGCGGTGAGGCTGCTGCCCGGCGACGACGCCCGCCGCTACTACGCGCCCTGGCGCCCCGACCCGAGGCCGTTCTCCGGCCTGCTGCACGGCACGTACGCCTTCCTCGGCGTCGCGCGGTTCTGGCGGCGGCAGCGCTGGCTGGAGCGGGGCGAACAGGCGCTGGCGGCGCATCTGGAGTACGCGCAATGGCGGGAGGCGGTGCGGCTCGGGCTCGTCCAGCTCTGCTCGCACGACCGCCTGCCCGCGCTCACCGTGCGGTTCGTGCGGGGGATGCGGCACGTGCTGGACCAGTGGAGCGCCGAGCCGGTCCCGGGGCCGGCCGCCGCGCTGGCGGCGGAGCGGTCCGCCGCGCACCGCGCGCGCTGGATCGCCGCCAACGGGCCGCTGCCCGGCTGCCTGCGGGCGGTCCGCGACCTGCCGGATCCGGTCGCGTGAGCCCGCCCGCGCCGCGGGAGGCGCTGCCCTTCCGGGAGTTCATCCTCAAGATCCACAGCCGCTGCAACCTGGCCTGCGACTACTGCTACGTCTACGAGATGGGCGACCAGAGCTGGCGCGACCGCCCGGTCGCGATGCCGGCCGAGGTGGTCGACGCGGCCGCCCGGCGCATCGGGGACCACGTCCGCCAGCACGCGCTCCCCTCGGTCGAGGTCGTGCTGCACGGGGGCGAGCCGCTGCTGGCGGCGCCGCCCCTCATCGAGCGGGTCGTCGGTTCCGTGCGCGCCGAGGGCGTGGCCGCGTCGTTCTTCGTGCAGACGAACGGCACCCGCCTGACCGGGGCCCGCCTCGCCCAGCTCGACCGGCTCGGCGTCCGGATCGGCGTGAGCATGGACGGCGACGCCTCCGCGCAGGACCGGCACCGCCGCCTGCCGGACGGCCGGGGAAGCCACGCCGCGGTGGCGGCCGCGCTCGACGCCCTGTCCACCGGCCCGTACCGGCACCTGTTCTCGGGCATCCTCTGCACGATCGATCTCCGCAACGACCCGGTCGCGACCTACGAGGCGCTGCTGCGCCACCGTCCGCCCCGCGTGGACTTCCTCCTCCCCCACGGGAACTGGTCGGCGCCTCCCCCGGGACGCGCCGAGGGGTCGCCCGCCACCCCGTACGCCGACTGGCTCATCGAGATCTTCGACCGCTGGTACGGCGCGGCGGAGCCGCCGGCGGACGTCCGGACGTTCAGCGACCTGCTCACGCTGCTGCTCGGCGGGAGCGTCGGCAACGAGGGGCTCGGGCTCGCGCCCGTGCGGTACGCCGTCATCGAGACCGACGGCGCGATCGAGCACTCCGACCTGCTCAAGCCCATGACCGCCGCCTCCGCCGGCACCGGCCTGAACGTCCTGCGCGACTCCCTGGACGCGGCGCGCGCCCTCCCGGCCGCGGTCGAGCGGCAGCTCGGCGCGGCGGGCCTGTGCGAGCGGTGCCGGGCGTGCCCGCTCGTCGCCGTGTGCGGAGCGGGTCTCCAGGCTCATCGCTACCGGCACAGGACGGGCTTCGACAACCCCACGGTCTACTGCCCGGACATGATCCGTCTCATCGAGCACGTGCGCGGCCGGGTCGCCGCGGACCTGGCGGCCGCGACCCGGCCCGCCGGGCGCGGTCCCGCGGCCTGAGGGAGCCTCCGCCGCCCGGCGGGCCCGGCCTCGCCCGTTCACCGAACTTAGTTCGGCATTGACCCACTCTTTGGCCCTATAGCCGTTTTGGGTAACGCTGCGTGAGCATCATCCGCAGGTCAGCCGACGCATGGCATGGGGGGCATCGTGAGTCAGGACGACAGGCGAGGAGCCGAGCAGGCCGCGGTCGGAGCGAGGCGCAAGCGGGGCGCCGACGGGGGGTCGAGCGAACTGATCACGTCCGGCGGCAGCACCCGGATCGCCGACGACGTCGTGGCGAAGATCGCCACGATGGCCGCCCGGCAGGTCGGCGGCGTGCACGAGATGGGCGCGGGCATGTCCCGGACGATCGGGTCGGTCCGGGAGCGCATCCCGGGCGTCACGTCCGACAGCACGCAGGGCGTGGCCGTCCAGGTCGGCGAGCGCCAGGCGGCCGTCGACATCGATCTCGTCGTGGAGTACGGCCTGTCCATCCCGGACCTGGCCGCCGCCGTGCGCACCAACGTCGCCAACGAGATCGAGCACATGTGCGGCCTGGAGGTCGTCGAGGTGAACATCACCGTGGACGACGTCCACGTGGCCGACGAGGAGCCTCCGGAGCCGCGGCGCGAGGAGTCCCGGGTCCGATGATCTCCTGGACGGACGTGGCGGGCGCGTCCTGCCGGCCCGGACCCGCCCCCGCCGGTCGGCCGGGCGGGCCGGGCGGCACGGGGCCGGGCGGGCCCGCGTTCGCGTCC